>BQJS01000086.1 GCA_021604825.1 Phycisphaerae bacterium
ATCCAGTTCAATGGCCTCGGTGATTCCACCGCGATGCACGTTACTGCGAAATTCTTGGCCCTGCGCCACGCGACGCATCGCCGCAACCACTTGATCGCCGACCACAAACGCGCGCACATCGCGCCCCTTGCTTTCAGCCACAAATTTCTGAATAAGGACGTTCTGCTTGGCACTTTGCAGCGTTTCGATAATCGCCTCAGCCACCTTCGCCGACTCTGCGAGGACAACGCCAACGCCCTGCGTTCCCTCAAGCAACTTGATGATGACCGGTGCCCCGCCGACACGATCAATCGCCGGCAGGACGTCTTTCTTATCGCGAACAAATGTCGTCTCAGGAATCCCAATTTGGTGGCGGCTAAGAATCTGTAGGCTGCGCAATTTGTCGCGAGAATTTGTGACGCCGGCCGACGAATTCGCGCAGAAGACGTCCATTTGCTCGAATTGGCGAAGGACGGCTGTTCCGAAATAGGTGATCGACGCGCCGATGCGCGGGAGTAGTGCGTCGTAGTGGCTGAGTTGTTTCGACCTAAGATAAAGGTCTGGCTCGCCCGCTCTTAAATCGATCGCGAATTTGAGCGTGTTGAGAACTTTGGGCATATGCCCGCGCTGTTCAGCCGCTTCCCTCAATCGGCGGGTGCTATAGCAATTGGGGCTACACGAAAGAATACCCAGTTTCATTTTCATACTCATTGTGGTCGCCCTTTCTTTGCGCTCAACCGAACGTCCTTGAAACGCTGATTCGAATCTTACTTGCCTTTCTTTTTCTCACGAGGCGGTTGCCCACCATAAAATGACTTTCCACAATCGACCATGAATCGTCCGCGCACAGCCTCGCGTCCCAGGAGCATGCGAAATCCCATGTCATCACGATTGGCGAGCGTGACCTCAACCGGCCAGGTTTCGCCAAGGACGCAAATCTCGGTGACGATGACCGGGCGTTTCTGGGCGTGTCCAGTCGAACTGCGAATCAAGCGGTATTCGAGGACTTCTGCTTGGCACTCGATGGTTTCTTTCGAATTTCGTTGAAGCGGATGCACTCGGAAATTCACGAACGTCCTGCCCTTGCGATCGACCGTCTTGATGTCGAATGCATGCAGTGATGACGATCGAGCCCCGGTATCAATCTTGGCCTTAACCCGCTTGATTCCCAAGTCAGGCATTTCAACCCACTCGCGCCAACCGATGACAGCCAGCGCCTTCTTCTTCGACTTGTTCATGCGGGTTCGTTCCAATCGCGATGGCGTTCTTTAAGGTAACGGTTGTCGCGATCTCCAGTGACGACTGGCTTGTGACCGGTCAGAGTGGGTCATTGTAGCTGGTGCGTCTATGATTAGACATGAGTACGGCATCGTTGGCAAGTGCCACAGGCCCGCATCGCTGCAAACAGCTTTCAAAACGTCCGTCCGAGATACGCAAGTCCGGGTGGTAAACCATTCAATCCTTGCGAACAACCGTTAACGAAAAGAGAATGCTCTAAGTTTGAAAGTGGTTAGCGACCAAGTGTCTTGACACTGACAGCCAACGGAGATGCCACAGAATGTTTCGCAAGCGACATCCACCTGTCGGTTCCAAACCCGGCACGCTCATGATTCATGAGAGTGCCCAGCCACCATCCATCCGGGTGATGAAGTTCAATCTACAGAATCAAGAAGAGCATGAAGACGTGGGTGTCTCCGAGCTAACCGACTTGCTTGATGACGATTCGGTCTGTTGGGTCGATATTCAGGGACTTGGCGACGAGGCGGTCCTGCGTGAAATCGCTGAGAAGTTCTCGATTCATCTCTTGGCGCTGGAGGATGTCGTGAACGTTCCGCAGCGCCCCAAAGTCGAGTACTTTGACGAACATACCTTATGCATCACGCGGATGGTTTTATCAAATCACGTCGGCGTTCGTCCGGAACAGGTGAGTATGTTTCTTGGGAAGAACTTTGTGCTGACGTTTCAGGAACGTGAAGGCGACGTGTTCGATCCGGTGCGCCAGCGTATTCGAGCCAAGGGAAAGATCATCCTTAGTGCGGGCCCCAGCTACCTGACCTACGCACTGCTCGATGCGGTGATTGACGGTTATTATCCATTGCTGGAAGCATTCGGTGAGCAACTTGAAGCATTGGAAGACCGGATCGTCGCCAGCCCGAAGCCGGAAATCTTGCGCGAAATTCACGGCGTTAAACGCGACATGTTGACCATCAGACGGGCTCTTTGGCCTCAAAGAGAGGCGGTCAACGCCCTGATTCGCGACGAAAATCCGCTGGTCACTGACGGGGTGCGGGTGTATCTGCGCGACTGTTACGACCATTGCGTTCAGCTCATGGACGGCGTCGAGACTTATCGCGAATTGGCTGGCGGGTTGATGGATGTTTATCTGTCCTGCGTGGGCAATCGGCAAAACGAAGTGATGAAGGTGCTGACGATCATGGCTACCATCTTCATTCCGCTCACGTTCTTGGCCGGCATCTACGGGATGAACTTTGAAAACATGCCGGAGTTGAAAACGCCCTGGGCGTATCCGCTGCTTTTGGGATCCATGCTGGTGATCGCCATCGGGATGCTTGTGTTCTTTCGCCGCAAAGGGTGGCTGGGCGGACGTGAAAACGACGCATCACAAACCAACCAAACGAGCTCCGAATGATCGCCCGGGCTCGTTCCAGGCAGACGCCCAGTCTTCATCATGAAAGCAGTGACTGTTATGCGAGAATCCATGCGTACCCAAGTCTGCTGGCTGTTCGTTTGTGTCGCGGCGATAAGCTCCGGACTCAAACCTGTCGTTGGGCAAGAAGCGCACGAGATAGGTTCAAATGGACCTGCAACCGTCGCATCGCCGCAACTGCTGCTCACCAAATCCGAGCTTCAACTTCAACTCGATCAAGTCAAGGAAGCCGCCAACTTATCTGACGATGCCAAGACCAAAGTCATTGGGGTTTATACCCAAGCCATCGGGCAACTCGACATAGCAGAACAGTGGGCCGCCAAAGCAGCCGAGTTCGAATCAGAGCGGCGAAAAGCACCAGAGCGACTCGCGGCGATCCAAACCGAATTGTTATCTCCGTTTCCAGAATCGGGAACCGAAATTGCTGAAGATGCAACCCGCACAGATCTCGAACTGCGCCTGAGCCAGGTTCAAGGCGACTTGGAAAATGAAAAGAAAGTGCTCGCCGATTGGGAGCGTGAACGTGTTCAACGGACGACGAGGCGAAAGGAAATCCCCGGGCTGGTGGCGGCGGCTAAGGAAAGGTTGTTGGCCCTACCGGAACCGGCACCCGAAGTCGGTGAGTCGGCTGCCTTCCGATCGGCCCAACGGATGCTGGTTCAGTCCAGGCAGTTGGCCATCGAACGCGAGATCGAGGCCTACAACAGCGAACTTCTGAGTTACGACGCCCGCCGTGATTTGCTGCAATCCCGAATTGACCGTTCCACGCGGCACGTCGTCCAGACAGAAAAAATAGTTGCGGCCATCCAGAAACGTGTGCAGGACAAGGCCCAAGTTGAATCGGTCCAGGCGCTTCGTGACGCCAGGCAGCAACTCAAGCAAGCCCACCCTGCGATTCGTCCCCTGGTTGAAGAGCGCGAGAAGTTGGCACTGCGCGCCAAGGAGCTGCAATCTGAGATCAAAGACGTCGACGTGCGTGTGTCGGAGACTGAAACGCAGCTTGCTCAACTCAGCCAGGAATACGAAAAGATCAATCGCCGCGTCAACGTGACCGGATTGACCAACGCCATCGGCCAACTCCTCCGCAAGCATCGGGGTAACCTTCCGAGTATTCGCCCGATCCAGCGTGACCTCAGACTGGGCAAGGATCGTATCAGCACGGCCCAACTCACCATACTCGAGCTGGAAGATCGTCGAGCGGAGCTGGTCGGTGCTGATGCCATCGTGACCGACGTCATGGCGCAAATCGACGACGACGAAAGCCTGCAACGTCGTGAAATGATCGAGCAAGCCGCCAAAGAGGCGATTAGCAATCTTCGCGCGGATACGGGGAGCCTGCTCAAGGAATACGATCGACTCTTCGACAAGCTTGTTGACCTGGATAGCAAAGAACGCGAGTTGGTCGTGACCATCGACCGCTTTAAGCAATACGTCGACGAAAAAGTGCTTTGGATTCGCAGCGGAACCACGCCGGCGTTTTCCGACGTTCACCAAGGGCGCGACGCCCTGGTGTGGCTGATGGGTCCGACGAACTGGGGCAATGTCTTGCGCTCAATCGGCGGGACTGCCCGGGCCAGCACCGTCTGGATGGGCGCGGGCGCATTGTTGCTGTTGGCGATTTGGACGGCATCGGGACGATTTCGTCGGTTTGTGCAAGATGCCGGTGAGCGAATCAACAAGCCGGCTAAGGACAACATGCGGTGGACCGTTGGCGTCCTGTTCGCGACGGCCTTTCTCGCCATTCGTTGGCCCGCAACGCTGTGGTTTGTGGGTTGGATCATTGCGTCACCGCACGAAGCCACCGATTTTTCAAAGTCCGTCGCAAGCGGATTGAGTGCAACGGCGATCATCCTCCTGACGTTACAATCGCTGAGGCAGATCGCTCGGATCAACGGTCTGGGCGAGAAGCACTTTCGATGGAACGCGCAGTCGCTCAAATTGCTCAAGCTGCATATTGCGTGGCTTACTCCGATTCTGGTTCCGACGTTCTTCGTGTTTTCAACGTTGGAGGCGCAAAGCAATGAGACTTTCAAGGGTTCGCTTGGGCGCGTCGCGTTTGTGATTGCTTTTCTGTCGATCGCCCTGTTCGTCCAGCGCGTGCTCCGCCCGACTGGGCTCATCATGTCCCCGATACTCCAACGTCAGTCGGCGAGTTGGCTCAATCGCCTGCGACACGTTTGGTATTTTGTCACCTTAGCGCTGCCGTTGCTACTCGTGATCGCAGCCGTCATGGGTTACTACTACACGTCGGTGTATTTGGGCACACGTTTTATTGAATCTGTGTGGTTGTTTGTTGGTTTGATCGTTGGGTTTGCATTGATCAAACGCTGGCTCGTGTTGCAGATCCGACGGCGGGCGATTGCGGAAGCTCAAGAGCGAGCGTCACAGAGGCAGCAGAAAGAAAGTGAAGCAGCTGCACCGCCCGACCCGGATGTCATCAACGTTCCTGAAGAGCGGTTGGACGTCGTATCGATCAACAAGCAGACGCTGCAACTCGTGCGCGTCACGATGATGGTTGTCGGGATCGGTGGTCTATGGGCAATCTGGGCCGACGCACTACCGGCGTTGGGCGTGCTGCGCGGCGTGACGCTTTGGTCGATTACCCATCAAGCTTCCGAAACGGTCACCACCGCTGATGGAAATACCGTCATCAACGAGTTCACCAAGACCATTCCCATCACGCTGGCCAACCTCGGGTTGGTCAGTCTTACGCTCTTGATCACAGTCGTTGGGGTCAAGAACGTACCGGGGCTTTTGGAAATCACCATTCTCCAACGTCTACCGATCGATGCCGGCGGACGATTCACTGCCACCGCCATCACCCGATACGTCATCACCGTTGCAGGCGTGATCATTGCGTTTGGTCAGATCGGAGTCGGCTGGTCGCAGGTGCAATGGTTGGTGGCTGCGATGACCGTTGGATTGGGCTTTGGATTGCAGGAAATTTTTGCCAACCTCGCATCAGGCTTGATGCTCTTGATCGAGCGGCCAATCCGTATCGGCGACACAGTGACGGTGGCTGACACCATCGGCACGGTGACGCGCATCCGCACGCGAGCGACGACGGTGATGGGTTGGGACCGTAAGGAATTGATCATTCCGAACAAGGAATTCATCACCGGGCGCGTCGTCAACTGGACACTGTCTGATTCCGTGATCCGATTGATTGTGCCCGTTGGTATTGCGTACGGGTCTGATACGAAACTCGCAAAGGAGGCCATGACGCGCGCTGCGGCGAGGAATGAAAATGTTTTGTCCGATCCTCCGCCGCGCATCTTGTTTTTGGGATTCGGAGATAGTTCATTGGACTTTGAGGTTCGGGCGTACGTCGGATCGATCGACCACTACATGATAACGATCGACGAAGTCCACGACGCCATCGATCAGGAATTTAGAAAAGCTGGCATCGAGATCGCATTCCCGCAGCGCGATCTACACGTGCGATCGATCAGAGCCGCGCTGCCGCTGATCGACAGCAAGTCAAACCCAAATGCCAAACAGAAGTAGCGTCCGTATGGCGGGTGCTCACGCTTAGATTTTTCTGAACGCCATAAGCGAATGCCGGGGCAATGACGTGCAATTGATTGAAATACTTGAGAACGGATTGTCGGCAGAACCGGTCGGTGATTTGTGTGACACCGCGAACGGAGTCTTGAGATCGACGCGCGAACTCTACGGTCGCGTTGGATTCGAGCGGCCCTGGGTCGGGTACCTGGCGTGCGCAAACGATGCATCGGATTCAGCGCGGTGTGTTGGGACATGTGCATTCACATCGCCACCAAAATCCGGCAGGGTCGAAATTGCTTACTTCACGTTTCCGGATTTTGAAGGACGGGGTTTGGCGACCAAGATGGCCAGCAAGCTGCTCGAAATTGTGCGGACCCATGATCCCACGCTCACGGTGACCGCCCAAACACTGCCAGTCAAGAACGCATCGAATTCGATTCTCCAAAAACTTGGCTTCGAATTTGCGGGCGAGGTCGAGCATCCGGAAGATGGGACCGTATGGGAATGGAAGCACTGCGGCTCGAAATAAGAACGCCCGCTCGCGTAGCGACGCCGGCCCACAAACCGTGCAATTGAGCGTGACTCCGGTAGAATCGCGCCATCATGTCCAACGAATACTGCATTGACAGCGTCAGAATCATCGACCCGGCAACGGGCATGGATGGCGTTGGGTGGATTCATTTCAAAGAAGGCGTCATTGTCGGGATCGGGTTGGGGACGCACCCCGAAGGTGTTCAATCCACGTTATCCAAACCGGGCCTGATCGCATGTCCGGGCTTGATCGATATTCATGTCCACTTGCGAGAACCCGGAGGTGAGCACAAAGAAACTCTGCAATCCGGATGCGCTGCGGCTGTTGCCGGCGGATTCACGACGGTGTGCTGCATGCCGAACACGACGCCTGCGCTCGACAGCGTTGAGATCGTTGCGGACGTGTTGCAGCGGGCAGCCGACATTGATCTTTGCAGAGTCAAAGTCATTGCAGCGACGACGGTGGGGCGGCAAGGTCGTGAGCTTGTGGATTTGCCGGCGCTAACACGCGCTGGTGTGGTTGCGTTCAGCGATGATGGCGACGGCATCGAAGATGACGATGTGTGTCGCCAAGTCATGCAGAAGTTGCGCGACATTGATCGTCCACTGTTTCCGCACTGCGAATTCAAAGCCATTTCAAAAAGTGGCGTGATGCACGCGGGGCCAACATGCGAACGGTTTGGCTTTGTGGGATACGACCCGCGCGGCGAAGAGGCGATGATCGAGCGCGACTTGCGGCTGGTGGCTGAGACCGGAGCGCAATATCACGTTGCCCACATTTCATCGGCGGGGGGCGTGGAACTGATCCGCCAAGCCAAGCATGATGGACTTCCTGTGTCCACCGAAGTCTGCCCGCATCACTTGCTGTTGTGCGATGAAGATGTCGCCGGTAGAGATGGCAATCCCGATCCAAATTTCAAAATGAGCCCGCCGTTGCGTTCGCGCGCCGACGTGAAAGCCTGCATCGAAGGTGTCCTCGACGGAACGATCGAATGCATTGTCACCGACCACGCCCCGCACACGGCTGACGAGAAGCAAGCCGGTTTCATCGACGCGCCGATGGGCATCGTCGGGTTGGAAACGTCGTTGGCCTGCGCGGCGAAGGCCCTCATTGGACCCGGCGGTTTGGGTTGGCCCGATCTGATTCGTTGCATGTCCACCAATCCTGCCCGCATCCTTGGGCTCGACGGCGGGACGCTCGAAGTCGGGAGATCAGCCGACGTTACCCTGATCGACCCCGACCTGGAATGGACCATTCGCGCCGAGGCGTTTCGATCGAAGTCACGCAACACCCCGTTCGACGGTTGGAATGTCAAGGGAAAAGCCGTCGCGACCATCGTCGGCGGACACCCTGTCTATCTAGATGATTCCTGCCAGTGGTTGGCTGATCCGTCGGGTTAGGTCGCCCTGACCAATGGCATCGCACGATCGATCCCACCAATATGCCAAACCCACCAATTAGCCAACTTCGCTTCAATCCTCGTACTTCCCCTTACAATATTCCGCTGATCCGAGAACACTTCACATCCGGGATGGATCGCCGTATATCATTTCGCCTAAAGGGGTTGCATATCCTCCGTCGGTAGGCTAGAAATGTCGATGCGTTGTCGAATTGCGCCCGCATTTGGCGGGGATTTTCATTTTCGATATCGCATTCTTGTACGCCAGTTGAACTGTTCGGATCACCACCTGCAAATCGGTTTCGATCCTGAGCAGATGTCTTGATCGCAGATGTTGTGCATTGCGTGCGGATGTTTCGGTTGCTTCGCGACCGACGGTTTAAGCACCCAGGCCAATCTTGCGATTCCGCAACGACAACAAGGAGACTCCCTTGAGCACGCTTACCAAGATCTTCGTCGTCTTGATGGTCATCTTAAGCATCACCTTCACGACCATGACCATCAGCTTCGTCGCCAAGACCACCGGGTGGAAGACGCTCGCCGAAGACTACCAACAAGAGTTGAAAGTCGTCGAGACGCACATGCGCAGCCTGTCCGCCGCGCACGCCGCGGAAAAAACGGCATGGCTCGACTCGCGCAACATCAAGAGTGCCCGCATCGCCGAGTTGGAAAGCGTGAAAGCCTCGCAGTTGGCTGAAATCGCGGAATTGCAGGATTCGGTTGCCGGGCTCAAAGCCGAAAAGGGGGATTCTGAAGGATTGGCCCGTCGGTTAAGCAATCAGTTGCAAGTCGCCCAGACCGGATGGAAGGAAGCCGGCGACGAACTCGACAAAATCGAAAAACGCAGCATGCAACTCGAACGTCGCAATCTCGACCTCAACGAACGCGTCAACGAGCAAACCGCTCAGATCGTCGTTCTCGTTCAAAAGCAACACTTGCTTGAACAGCAGATCAATATTCTGCGTGACGAATCCAGCAAGGTTGCCCGTGGCGGCGGAAGCAGCCGAGCCACACCGGAGGCCATCTCTTCAACGAGCATGGTCGGTGTTCGGCCCGCCACAAAATCGTCATCGGTCACACCGATTCGCGGTCGCATCCTCGAAGTCCAAGGGAGCTTGGCCACAATCAGCGTGGGAAGTGCCGACGGCGTTCGTGAAGGCATGGTCTTCGTGATCTACCGAGGTCGCGACTACATCGCCGATCTGGAAGTTTCCGACGTCGAGCCAGGCTTGGCCGCCGGTCGAATCATGCGGGCCAAGACCATGCCACGATCGTCGGACATGGTGATGGATGAGCCGGCATTGGGATATGCCAATTAGGCCTTTGTACGTAGGTGTTCTGTGATTTTTTGGCGGGCGGTACGGTTGCCTGCAAAGAATTCACATGTTGGGTTTCAAAGTCGCAGTCTTGCAACTGCATGATTGATAGGGAGTTTCAGTTCATGGCCGACACCGGACAATCAGACCTACGACCCAACAGCAACGTGTACACCGTCTTGGTCATTGTCGCGACGATCTTCCTGTTGGCTGCGACGGTTTTCATGAGCATGAAGGCCCAAGAGCTATACGGAAACTGGATTCCATTCTAACGCTGACTTTCCTCGGCGTTTTCGTTGCATTTCCTCAATCACGTAAATCACCCGATTTGACGATTTTGGCTACGCATGCGCGCGGTTTTGTAGTATTATCCGGCATGCGCGGCGACACGTAATCGTGCTGCACCACGTCATTCAAAGGCTCGAAAGGATGCTGGCCTGTGATCTTCGACTCACTCCTTGGCATGTTTAGCGTTGACATGGGGATCGACCTCGGCACGTGCAACACTCTGGTGTGCGTGAAGGGTGAAGGTGTGGTCCTGAACGAACCGTCCGTCGTTGCGGTAAAACGCGGTACCAATCGCGTGCTCGATAACGGTAATGCCGTCGGTCTTGTCGCAAAGGAGATGCTCGGTAAAACCCCCGGCAGCATCAACGCTATTCGCCCCCTTAAAAACGGTGTCATCGCCGACTTCGACATCACCGAAGCGATGCTTGGCTACTTCATTCGCAAAGTTCATGGTCGCCACAATTTCTTCCGACCGCGCGTCGTCATTGCCGTCCCGTCGGGAATCACGGCGGTCGAAAAACGCGCCGTATATAACTCGGCGGAGCGCGCCGGCGCCCGTCGCGTATTTCTAGTCGATGAACCGATGGCGGCTGGCATCGGTGCAGGATTGCCGATTGCCGAACCCACCGCGTCAATGATCGTGGACATCGGTGGCGGAACGACCGAGGTTGCAATCATGTCGCTGGCCGATATCGCGGTGTGCGAATCGATTCGCGTCGCAGGCGACGACATGGACGAAGCCATCATCAACCACATGCGTCGCACATACAATCTGATGATCGGGTTGCAGACGGCTGAAGCGCTGAAGATTGAGATCGGTTCGGTCGGGATCGACGATGTCGACGAACAGCGCGAAGTTCGTGGCCGCGACTTGGTTAGCGGGCTACCGCGTAAGAGCATCGTTTCAAGCCAGGAAATCTGCGAAGCGTTGAAGGAGCCGATCGGTCAAATCATCGATTGCGTGATCCGGACGCTCGAAAAAGCCGAGCCTGAGTTGGCGGCTGACATCGTCGAAAACGGAATTCACCTCGCTGGCGGCGGCGCGCTGCTTCGCGGGTTGGATGAAGTGATGGAGCGTTCGACTGGTTTGGGCGTGACGGTCGTCGATGACGCGCTGAGTTGCGTCGCCCGCGGGACGGCGATCTATCTCGAGAATCTGGCGATGTGGAAAGACACGCTCGACTCGGACATTGACGACTTGTAAGCACACGGTTGCGCGGTTACAGTCGCCACCGCAATAGCATCTGACGGAGGCACCCGCGACGAAGGTGGATCACGGATGATTCGCAACAAGAAGTACGAAAACTTCGGTCGCACCACGAATTCAAGCACCGCGACTTTCATGCGGTTCAATCCATGAGTCGAATCAATCGCAAACATGCATCCAACCGTCGGACGATTCTCACCGTCTTGATTCTGATTTCGGTGGTTGGGTTTATGCTTCCCACTCGACTGACCGGAAAGTTTCTGAATTTCGTGCAGGTGATCCTACCGTTTCAAGATTGGACCACGCGCACGACCGACGCCGTGACCGATGCCGTGTCATCTTCCGGCGAGCCCCTTTCGCCCGAAGAAGCAGAAGCAATCCGTCGCGAAAACGCCGCCCTCAAGCATCGCCTCGCCTCACTGAGCGGCGATTTCGCCGATCTCTCCAATGCCTACGCCAACGCGACACAGATCCGCGATCGTGGTCTGGACCAGGGGCGGTTGATTCCCGCTCGGGTGGTGGCTGGCGATGCGTTTGCCTGGCGAAAGTCGCGGTTGATCAATGCCGGCACACTCAGCGGCGTTCGCGACAACTCAGCCGTCACGACCCATCATTTCTCGCTGCAGTTGGACGACACAGACGCGGTGCGGGAGGGCTATTCTGTGCTTTGCGCAGAGGCGCTGGTTGGTTTCGTCGAGCAGGTCGGGACGCACTCCGCCCGGGTACGGATGCTAACGGACAAAGCCACCGCGCTTCGGGTCTTGGTCGCGCGGGCGGCGACGGGCAAGTTCTATCCGCTCTCCAGCGAGTTCTGGCTCGTCGGGACAGGCAGCGACAGCATGGAAATTCGCGATGTCAGCCACACCTACGTCAAGTCAACCGACGACGAGATGAACATTCGCGTGGGCGATTACGTGTTCACGTCACGAGACGATCCCAATTTGCCCGCATCCATGACCATCGGGACCATCAGCGAAATCCAACCAGATCCAGACAACTCGCTCTTGTACATCCTGAAGGTTGTGCCTCCGATGGATCACGTCGATATTCGCCAAGTCTTCGTTGTCGATCTCGGTGGCTCCCAAGCGCCGTAATTACCCTCAGCCTATTTTGAATTACAATGAGCTCGGCGGAATTCCCCGCAGGGACAGGGTGCGATCAAGTTGTCATGGCCACCACCAACCACATTTGTCGCGTATGCGATGCCATCATAGAAGACGCCGGTTTGGGCTCGGTTTGCAAAGTGTGTGGCGTGGGCGTCAATGCGGAATTCCAAACCATTCGCGAATCAAGACCGTCATCGTTGTTTCTGTTGGCCGCCGGGCTGGTACTGTTTATCATCGCCGCGCGGGAGGTTTCGTTCGGCCAATGGGAAGCGCATCAGATTCTGATTCTGGGGCTGTGTGTGCTGGTGACTTGGGTCTTCATATCCCACCGTCCAAACGAAGTTGTTCTATGGGAGCAGGGCGTCGTGCTGATCGAGCGCGGCGGTAAGCCGCGTCAAATCAGTTGGCATGGAATTGCAGCCGTACGATCCAATCAAAACACCAATTGCATTGAGTTCGTCGATCGTGCAAATCGCGTGACAGACTCGATTCCGGTTGAATTCCTGGGGACCTGGCGACGCGCTGATCGATTCGCCGATCAGGCGAGTTCGTACATTGTTACGCCAACGGCGCCAGACAGGAACGCCTAGTGGTCGGGTGGCCCATGGCTTTAGCCGTGGGGAATTCAAATTCAAGCTCGCAATCGAGTCCCCACGTCTAAAGAGGTGGGCCACCCATTTGTCGATGATGCGTCGAACCAGCTATCAAAACGCACTAGTTGTTGTGGCCCAGGCGCTGACGGAGGTAGTTGGCCCGGGCGACGCTGCGTTGCTCGCCGCTGAGCTTGCCACCGCTTCGTTTCTGCAGGTGGGCAGGTTGGATTTGCAGGAATAGTTCGTTGATGGTGCCAATGTCGAGTTGGTCGAATCGCCCCATGCTGACGCCCATCCGCAAGTGCGACAGGAAGAACATGGTCTCTTCGCTGGCCATCGCTCGGGCGTTTTCGAGGATGCCGTAGGCCCGCCAAACCTTGTCATCAAGTTGCACGCTGCGTTGATCGGACAGCGCTTCGCGGGCAGCCCGCTCATACTCGACAATCTGCGGAATAATCTGACCAGAAAACGTCTCGATGATTTCTTCTTCGGATGGCCCCAAGGTGATCTGATTGGAGACTTGGTAGAAGTCGCCGATGGCGTCGGTCCCTTCACCGAAAAGCCCACGCACGGCCAATTTCAAATCCCGAGCGGCCCGCATCACCTTTTCAATTTCACCCGTGATCTTAAGGGCTGGCAAATGCAGCATCACCGATACCCGCAACCCGGTTCCAACATTCGTCGGGCACGCGGTCAGGTAGCCAAGTCGATCATCAAACGCGAATTCGATTTCAGCGGCCAACCGATCGTCGATGATGCTGATGTCGTTCCAAAGCGATTCGAGTTGTAGTCCGCTCTTGAGTACCTGCATGCGAAGGTGATCTTCTTCATTGATCATCATCGCGTGTGTTTCGTTCAATGAGACGGACACGCCGCGGCTGCCATCGGCTTCGGCATGTTGGCGGCTGATAAGGTGCCGTTCGACCAAGACCTGGCGGTCCATGTCGCTGATGTTCTCAATATCGACGAAGAAGCTGTTGCTACCAAACCCGGCGCTGGAGAGGGCGTCACCCAAAGCGCGGTAGATCTCACGTTTTTCGTCACCCGAAGCGCGCGATAGAAACGGGTATCCCACGATGTTGCGGGCGAGGCGGATGCGCGACGAGATGACGATGTCAGACATCGGCCCGGTCCCGCGAAGCCACTCTCCGACGTGACCGGTCAGGTCATCGACACTCATGCCCCATCCTCCGACGTGCTGCTGGTACCTGATGTGTCGCCGCCAGTTTTTAGCGTGTTCAATTGGTCGCGAAGTCGAGCCGCTTCCTCAAAAGCTTCATTGGCGACGGCTTCTTCCAGTTGGTGTTCGAGGCTGCGGACTTGGACGCGAAGCTTCCCGACATCGTTGGTCTGCCCGGGGCGTTTGCCGCGATGCTCGTCGCAATCGTCATGGGCCCGGCGGATCAGCGGTAAGAGCAACTCGCCAAATTCGGAATAGTCCTCGGGGCAGCCCAAAAGTCCCTGGGCTCGAAACTCGCCAAAGCTGATGCCGCAATTGGGGCAGGTCAGCTGAGCCGCATCCCGCATGGCTGGCACCATCTTCACGAATTTTTCGATCATTGTGTTGATCGGTTCGTGGGGTTTCATGGTGATGCCTTCTTGCGCCGCACAGTTTTCACAATAGTGGCGCTCGACCGGTTCGCCTCCCGACTGAATATCCGTCAAGTGAACGGTCGCGTTGGCTTGATTACAGCACTGGCAGAGTATACCCATGGGTTAGCAAGTCCGGATGCCCGTCGACGTTAAAGTGCCCCAAAACGGGCTAGACGTCATGAAAAGTCTATTTCACTGGTATAACATCGTCAATCAGAATCAATGGCTGGACCCGATGTGTAGTTATTGCGGTCCGCTTGGGGCTCAAAGCGATCCTGCCAGCCGCGCCAGTCGAGGTCTGCGATCCGATCGGCCTAGCGCTGCAGGATATACGTCGCCGTGCAGCCCGGAGCTTCGGTGATGCGAACGCGGTCCAGCGTTGGGCTGAGGGTTTCGTCCAATGCCAGCTGATCGAAAATGACCTGGGCGACGATCTCAGCCGATGGATTCTTGCCGGCCATCAGTGGGGCGTCGTTCAGATTGGTGTGATGAAGCTGCTCGGCAATCTTCGCCAGACACCGTTCAGCCGCGATGAAATCCACGACAAAACCGCACTCGTCCAATCGCTCACACGTGAAGGTGGCTGTGACGTGCCAATCGTGACCATGTAGTGGCTCGAGCGATCCATCGGGCAAGTGGACCTGGTGGGCGGCGCTGAATGTGGCTTCAACTGATGCTTCAAACAAGACGTGGCCTTTCGCGACAAGACGGACGTTCATTCCCTCACTTGAACATAACCGAATCGCGTCCAGAACAACAGGTCTGCCGTCGGGTGGCGAATCTTCGGCAGAATGCACAATTCGATCTTCCCCCGGACATTTGGTCGAAGCTACAATCGGCGGTACTGACCAATTCCCAACGGAGGCGCGCGATGAACAATCGGTTAAATTCCAAGGTGGCGACATTGGGGATGTGGATGCTGGCAGGGGGAACACTGTTCAGCGGGTGCCACGGTTCGTTGAAGATTCCGTTCGTGCGCGGCGAGTTCTCCTCGGCTGGTGCATTCGTCGATTTTGTTGGCGGGGCGCTGGCTGTGACCGACGACGGTGTGTTTCTGGACTTCCCAAATGGATTCGTCGAAGTGAGCGACGATGGCGTGTTCGTCGATGCGCCCGGCGTCAACATCGAAATCAATGACCGTCATTAAGATCGAAGCGCACTGTCACTATGTGGCACTAAATGCACCCGAGTGAGGGCCCGATAACTCAATTCAGCGCGACCTGCCCCCAGCTTGACCATCGCCCGCTCGATGGCTAGCATTCGGTTCATGGTTGAACTTAACCCATCTTTGCCCGATTTTGAGGCCCTGGCCCAGTCTGCGGACATGGTCCCGGTCTATTGTCGCATCCTCAGCGATCAATTGACCCCGGTGTCGGCATTCGCCCGGTTGGCAGAGAATGAGGAACACGCTTTTCTCTTTGAAAGCGTCGTCGGTGGCGAAAAGATCGCCCGATATTCATTTCTCGCCACCAAGCCAGCCGCCCAGTTTCGAGCCACGCGCAACGATGTGACCTATGTTTCCGCGGAAGGCACTGAGACCTGCACGATTGATGATCCGCTTGCCAAGTTGCAGGAGGTGATCTCCGGGTTTTCGGTGGCTCGCCTGCCCGAATTGCCGCGGTTCATCGGTGGGGCGGTGGGGTATGCGGGTTACGATGTAATCCGTTATTACGAAGATCTGCCGAACCCGCCGAAAGACGATCGCAATCTGCCTGACGTTCACTTCTGCATTTACGATACGCTGGTCATATTTGACCACGTGCAAAAGCTGATCAAGATCGTCGCCCTCGCTTATCCCAAGCGCGACGGGGTGGATGCCGCCTATCGCGATGCCGAAAGTCGAATCGCACAAGTGATCAAGACGCTGGGCGAAGAAAGGCCGACGTCGCTCACACCCATGTCGCAACCGACCAGTCCGCTGGCGTACGAGAGTACATTCGAGAAGCAGGAATTCGAATCGATCGTCGATCGCTGCAAAGAATACATTCGAGCGGGCGACATTTTTCAGACCGTCGTATCGCAACGACTCTCGGTCGAAACAACCGCATCACCGTTTGACATTTACCGGGCGCTGCGGGCTGTCAATCCGTCGCCGTTTATGTTCTATCTCAAATCACCACAGACGATTCTTGTGGGAGCGTCGCCGGAAATTCTGTGTCGCGTCGAAGATGGCGTGGTGACAAATCGGCCGCTGGCTGGCACCCGCCCGCGTGGACGACACGAAATCGAAGACCTCGGTTACGAGCGCGAACTGCTCGCCGATCCCAAAGAGCGGGCTGAGCACGTGATGCTGGTGGACCTCGGCCGCAACGATTTGGGAAGGGTGTGTGCTCCGACGACGGTCAAGGTCGAAGAACTCATGAACGTCGAGCGTTATGCCCACGTCATGCACATCTGCACGAATCTCGCGGGTCGTCTCGAAGAGGGCAAAACGGCGTTCGATGCGTTGCGGGCGGTATTGCCCGTGGGGACGGTGAGCGGTGCGCCGAAGATTCGGGCGATGGAAATCATCGACGAGTTGGAGAAAACACGTCGCGGTCCTTACGGTGGCGCGGTTGGATACATCGACTTCGCCGGCAACATGGACACGTGTATCGCGCTACGAACCTTGGTCATTACCAAAGCGCCCGACGGCAAGCTGAAAGTGTTCGCTCAAGTTGGGGCGGGAATTGTCGATGAGTCCGATCCGGCATCGGAATATCGCGAAACGCTACACAAAGCCGAGAGCCTGCTAACCGCGATCAACATCGCGCAGACCTGGCAGCCCTAAAACCTCATGGCAGTAGAGTTGCAACTCACATTTAGCGAGCGCGCATCCAATTTGTTGCTTGAGTACTGACAATTACTTGGCGGCTGTGAAACTAGTCACAATGCCGAAAAAACGTTGACAACCCGGTAATCTGTGGTACTGTTTCTTACGGTAAGAATGGATCATTGAAAACCGGCAGTTATTGGGGCGAGCAAATATCCATAATCATGCTAGTCAGCCATTCATCCAAAAATTCTTAGTCGTACCATAGCAACACCATACAATAATATTTGCAACTTCATTCGCCCGCCCTCGATTTTGGTCTCACCGATTCTTCTGCCAACAACTGACAACTAGAGTGCGCCCTTGCGGAGAGGGTTTGCGTTCATGCGCGCCAGGTTTGCGCGGCTGCAACGTGACCGATTCGCGTTAATGGTTGCTATTGCGCGATCACGCGCTGGGCGAGTTGGGCTTGCAATGCACGCGAAATGTGCGCGTCGCCGACGATGTTGCGCGCTGCGTAGAAGAAGTTAGGTAAAGAGAGTCTGGAATCTAAGGGACAAGTCTTGGCTTGGATTTGTCGATCGGTTTGCTCAGTCGTGGGGATGATCTTGAGCGTCTTGGGTGTGTTGTGCCCGAATTGATCGCACTCCTCCCCAAGCGGACGACTTTTCCCAAAGATTTCATCCGGTTGGTGGAGGGTCTCGACGGCCTCCGTCGTTGACCACCACACCCCTCCACCACCGTTCGGGTCTCGTTCGCCACCCTTCCCTGGTGATCGAGACCCGTTTTTTTGCGCGCATCGAGCCATGCGTAGCAGTGGGTGGCCCATGTTCTTTGAACATGGGAGACTCGACGATGAGCATCAGAAAGCGGCACGTCATGCCTGCAAAGTGGCGTTCGTGTGCTAGCTTTCAGTAATCTCATGTCGATTTGGGGTCACTCTTGGAAGCTGAACATGCAGATCATCGCCTCCCCCATCTCCGGAGGAGATGGGCCACCCTTCATTCGGCCTACCGCAACCAGCGATGAGGCGTTAGGCTGGCGCGCATTATGGCCAACACCCAGCACATTTTCGATACCACCGTGGTCACCTGCGTCGGCAACGACCCCGTCGTTTTGAAAAATCACAGCATCATTCTCGATGCCAATGTGATTACCAAGGTCGGACCTACCGCCGAAATTGAGCGTGAGTATGCGGGGCGCGGCGACATAGAGCGGTTCGACGGATCGCGTCACGTCATCATTCCCGGACTGATCAACACGCACCACCATTTGTATCAAAGCCTCACGCGCGGACTGGCATGCGTGCAGAATGCGGAATTGTTCGATTGGCTGACCGAACTGTACACGCGTTGGCGCAACCTTTCCCACGAAACCGTCAGACTCGCCGCGCAGGTCAGCATTGGCGAACTCTTGCTGTCGGGTTGTACGACGACGAGTGATCACTTCTACATTTTTCCGCAGAACACGGATGTGCGCGTTGAGAGTGTTCTGGAAGCGGCGAGCAGTTTGGGCATGCGCATTCATGTGTGTCGTGGGAGTATGAGCGTGGGGCAGTCGAGCGGTGGGTTGCCACCGGATGATTGCGTTCAAGATGAGCGCGACATCATGAACGATTGCGCTCGTGCGATCGATTCATTTCACGATGCCGATCCGATGTCGATGGTCCGAGTGGACTTGGCACCATGTTCACCGTTCAGCATCAGCCCCGAACTGTTGCGCGAGACAGCCACCTTTGCTCGCGAGCGCGGCGTGTTGCTCCACACCCATGCAGCCGAGACGATGGACGAGGAGCGTTATTGTGTTGAGCGATTCGGCAAGCGGCCCATCGACTACCTCGCGGAGTGCGATTGGCTCGGTGAAGACGTGTATCTCGCCCATTGCGTGCATTTGTCGAACGACGACATCAAGCTGCTTGCGAAAACCAAAACCGGCGTTGCCCATTGTCCGTGTTCAAACATGCGCTTGGGCAGCGGTGTGCCCGCGATTCCAGAGTTACTTCGCGAAGGCGTTTGCGTTGGCTTGGGGGTGGATGGTTCAAGCAGTAACGACGGCGGACACTTGCTTGCCGAAGCGCGGCAAGCGCTTCTATTGCAACGGGTTGGCGGCGGGGCGTCTGCGATGACGACGGCTGACGCGTTTCGCATTGCAACGATTGGCGGCGCTGAACTCTTGGGTCGAAAATCA
>BQJS01000087.1 GCA_021604825.1 Phycisphaerae bacterium
AGCAGATTCATGATCGCGTGAAAACCCGAAGTCGAATCCATCGTCCAGGCGATCATCAATCCTAGGCCTGAAAGCCCAAACGCCACGCCAAACAGCGCGAGCATCGCGTAGCTCAGCGAAACCAACGAGCAAGGAATCCCCAGAAGCGGCGCCAACAGAAGCATCAAGAGGCCCTGCAAAAGCGCCAACGTCGTCGCACCGAGCATTTTCCCGGCAACAATGCCACCACGTGACACTGGCGCTACCATGACGCCCTGCAAAAACCCTTCCTGTCGATCTTCGATCACGGAAATCGTCGAATAGATCGCCGTGAACAAGACCGCAAGCACCACCGTTCCTGGAAAAAAGTATTCCAGGTAACTCGCATCCGTCACCGATGCCGAAGGACTAAACGATCGCCCGAACCCTGCACCCAGTACAAGCCAGAACACCAACGGTGTCGCGACAGCTCCGAACAGGCGACTCTTCTGTCGCCAGAAACGCGTCAACTCGCGCCGCCACATCGAATAGACCGCCAGCGAAACTGGTGCCCTTTGAACCGTCACCGCCCCGCTCATGCTTCCCGCTCCCGATCAAAACTGCGACCTGTCTTGTGAATGAACACATCCTCCAGCGTCGGGTGCCCGAGGGTGATGGTTTGCACCTGATCGTCGAGAACTTCGGCCAACTTTGGAATAAGCCCAGCCCCCTCCGGCGATTCGATGCGAACCGTTCGCCCTACAATTTCGGCGGTAAGATTCATGCTTTCACGAATGCGTTCAACGATCGCTTGCGGTTGATCGGAATCGATCCGAATCACCTCGCCACCCACCTGTCCCTTGAGAGCAGCCGGCGAGTCGGCAGCAACAACACAACCCACGTCGAGAATGGTCACCCGATCGCAACGCTCGGCTTCGTCGAGGATGTGGGTGGTCATCAAGACAGCTACGCCTTCACTGATCCGCACTTCGTCGAGTTGCCGCCACAGTTCGAGTCGCGCCACCGGGTCCAAGCCGGTGCTGGGTTCGTCGAGCAGCAACACCTCCGGTCCCGGCAACATGCCCTTGGCGATTTCCACCCGACGGGCGAGCCCACCGGATAACGTCTCGACCTGATCGTTGGCGCGATCGTCGATGTTGAAGCGCTCAAGCATCACGCCGATGCGGCGCTCCAGACTCCGCCCGCGCATCCCGAACAAATGCCCATGGTGCCGGAGGTTCTCAGCCGCCGTCAATTTCTTATCGAGACTTGGCGATTGAAACACGACACCCACAACCCGCCGCACGCGATCGGGCGCGGTCACCGGATCGAACCCGCAGATCCGCACACTACCGGAATCCGGTTGGAGCAGCGTGGCTAAGATGCGAAAGAGCGTGGTCTTACCGCCGCCGTTGGGGCCGAGCAGCGCGGCGATGTGGTTCGACTCCACTTGAAGTGTAACGCGATCGAGCGCTTTGCGATCGCCGTACGACTTCGTGAGGTCAGAAACTTCGATGGCCAAATCGCTCATGCGCATGCGGCTCCGTGGTCAATCGCGCAATTAAATCACTCCGCGCTTTGCGGCTAAAGCTTATCGACGATGTAGAGAGTCAACAACGTTGGCAGGTAAACAACCGAAGCAAGAAATGCCCGCCGGGCGGCAGACAATCCATTGTTTGCATAATCAACCGAAGGCCTGCGCCACAGGCAAAAGCCAAGATACGCGATTCCAATGATGAATGCCGCGTTGAAATAGAACCGTCCCGTCAATCCCCAGACTGACGGCATTAAACTCACCGGGATCAGGAGCATTGCCAAGAATCCGATTTGAATGCGGGTCATCAAGCCCGTCCCGTCGGCGACGCTGAGCATCCGGAAACCGCCGCTTTGATAATCGTCGCGATAGATCCACGCGATCGAAAAGAAATGCGGCAACTGCCACACGAACAAGATCGCAACCAACAACCAACCGCCCACGCCCACTTCACCGCGGGCAGCCACCCACCCCATCATCGGCGGAATCGCCCCGACGACTGCGCCAACCAGTGTATTGTGAATGGTGATGCGCTTCAGGGGCGTGTAAACGAATACGTACAGTCCAAGGGCCAGGGCCCCGAAACATGCCGCGATCAGATTCACACCAACCAGCAGCTCAGCCAACCCGACGATCGAAATAACGGCTGCAAAACGCAGTGCTTCGACTGGCGTCAACCTGCCCGATGGCAGAGGTCGAGATTTCGTTCGCTCCATCCGGGCGTCAAAGTCTCGCTCGACTACCTGGTTGAGCGCATTTGCCCCGCCTGCGACGAGGGTCGTTCCAACCAGCAGGTGCAGCAACACCGCGATGTCGATTGGTCCGCTGGTACCTGCAATGAACCCAACCAAGGCAGTAAACAATACAAGTGAACTCAATCTGGGCTTGGTCAACTCGAGATACGACATCCACGATCGCGCAGGAATAGACATTTCGCAGGCTGGCGAGCTCATGCAGTAACCACGCCCCCACGATCGGAACCACCGCCAGAAATCGCGTCAGCCGGATGCGATGTCCCGCCCTTCGAGCCAGACACGACGCGCCGCCCTTCGACTATCAAGAGAACACAGCCGGAAAGCATAATCGCTCCGATCGCCACGTGGGCGCTAATCAAAGCGCTGGCCCACTCCGGACTGCCAGCGATGCGAGGCGCTTGGTTCGCTTCAATCGCAGCGCTGGTCAGCAACCACGAACCGAGCCCCAATCCCAGTTGCAACGCCAACGCCACAAGTAGCACCACAGCCATCCGAACCATGACGCGACATTGAGCGCAATGAACCAGAATCTTGCGAGACAATGCCAGTATGTGAACCGCGACGACAAACGCGCCGACGGCATGAAAGATAATCGTGCCATCAGTGTGTCGGCGAAGGGCACCCAGCAGAAGCTGAATCACAACGGTAATCGCCGTCACCAATGCGAGCTTGGGCACCTTGGACATCTGTTTGGGCACTGGCGTTCCAGTGCCAGCCAATCCGCATTCCGGACAGGGTGCGTCGCTTCCATCGCTGCGTTTGGTGGCACCGCGTAAGTCGTAACCGCAAGCCCGACAGAAGTTGCCTTCGGTGGCCATAAGCCAATGCCGAGAGGTGACCAGGGCAATCACCGCGAACAAACACAAGACGCACTGCGCCAGCGTCGTATGCACCATCATCAAGCCGACACGAAACGTCTCGACGTTGGCGCCGGTGGGATCAGCGAAAATCTTTTCCTGAACCCACGGGCTTGATATCAATTTGACACGAAAACCACCCAATAGTCCTTGGAAGCAAACAGCCGGCAGCGCGATGTATCCGAGTGTGCGCACCCATTTGCGCGGTTCGGTTCGGGCAAACGTGACCGTCAAAATGATCGTCGCCAACCCGAGGGCCATCCCGACCAGGCGGTGACCGTGTTCCCAAAAAACGTTGCCCACCATTGGCGGCATTAGCGAACCATATGACAACGGCCAATCGGGTACGGCGTCACCCGCATCCATGCTCGTGACCATGCCGCCGGCTGCGATCATGAGCAGGCACATCAAGGTCACGACGACAGTAAGCCAGAACAGCCAAGGGCGATATGTCAGGGAGTCATTCACGGGCAGGTTTTCAATCAGTAGACAAATTCGATGATCAGTGGATTAGAGCATTTGATCGATCGACCGACAAGGCGCGTCGGCGAGATTGTGGCTCAACAGATCGACAACGCGAGAAGCGACTACTCGGAATTGGCCTGATCTTCACCGGAGTCACCGCTGGGAGCCAATTTGCGGGCTTTGCGCGACCAATGAAACGCCGTTCCCGCGATGCCCAGCAGCACGCAGAAAATCACGCACCCCAGCAGGACAACACCAGCGACAGCCCCCTTCGCGAGACTGGAATCCGGGTCGCCAAAGCAGACGGCACAAGCCAACGCTTGGTCGCAGAGCATGAACGCCACCCATACCGGCATCAGCCGGGTAAGCCAGGCCATGCGATGACGACGCGACGATCTTGAAATCGGTGCGTCACCCATCAAATCGGCGTGTCCTTGAGTTTGCGCAAGAACCAGCGGCCATAAACCAGCAAGCCGCACATGCACGCCAAGCAGGCACCGGACATGATCAACATCGCATTGGCATGCTCGCTGCGATATTGGACCAAAGACCAGATGCCGACGCACAGGGTCAGAAGCGTAGAGACAAGGACGAAAATTATGTGAAACGTGCGAAGTGACATAGTAATTTAATTGTAGCCCACGAACGCCTTCGCGGCCAATGGTTGGCGGAGAAAACCGCGTTTTTGCGGGGTAACTTCTTAAGTCACCTGATCGATCAGATGGGCGGTTTCAGAACTTTGCATGACAGGCAAAAGGATCAGCAATAAGAAAAAGAACGCCGAGATGATAAGGACCCAGAACAAGATTGCTTTTTCATGCAGCAGGTGCATAAACACCGAAGCCACCAGCGAACCTTTGACTGATGCAATGACCAGGGCGATGAAGATTCCGACAGCCACCGAGACCTTGAGCCAAGAGGCCGCCACGGTGATGACAGTCAGGACGGCCAACGCCCCAAAAACCAACAGGTAACTTCGTATGCTTTTTCTGACTTCTTCAGCGCTGGCGGCCATCAACTTCGCTCCGTTGTGCAGTGATCGTTCGATACCCATTTCGGCAGGGGATCGACAGCTGCTACAGCAAATAGAAAACCGGAAACAAAAAGATCCAAACCAAGTCCACAAAGTGCCAATACAACCCGGTACACTCAATTCTGTTGGTAAATTGCTGCGGATTCTTGTGCCACAGTCCAAACCCGGGCAAGAGGAAATAGAGCATCACGACCACACCACCTAGAATGTGCAATCCGTGCAAGCCGGTCATGCAGTAGTAGATGGCGTAGAAGGTGCTGGAGTCTGGCGTATGCCCGTCGTGAATCTTGTGTAAGTATTCAAACTTAATTTTGATGAAGAGAAACGCGCACGAGAGGATCACCGTCGCCAACAGGTAGAATTTTCCTTTGCCGGGATCGTTCAACTTAAACGACGCCCAAGCCATCACCATGGTCACACTGGACGTGATCAGCAGGAACGTGTTGATCGCTCCAATCGTCACGTTGAGTGAAGATTCTTCGTGCGTTGGAAAGTTTCCGTGCGTCCGAAGCAGGATGTATGCACTGAACAACGCACCGAACAGCATCACTTCGGATGCGAGAAACAACCACAAGCCGAACTTGCCGTTGTACATCCCGGTCACCGGATGCGGTTCCAGCGTATGGGGTAGAAGTTCACTCGACACGGATCAACGTCTCCAAAAAGCTCTGTCAGAATTCATCGACAAATACGGCCACTCAACAACCTCGCAGTCGATCTACCTTACGTCACCTGCGAATCGGATAGGTGCTGCGGATGGAAATCTTCCTTCGCATCCGGCACGCTGTATTCGTAAGGCCCACGATGCACCTCGGGCACTTCGGCAAAATTGCCATGCGGCGGAGGCGAAGGTGCCGCCCATTCGAGCGTCGTCGCCTTCCACGGATTATCGTCGACTTTCTTCCCGGCAAACGCGCTGTAGAAGAAGTTGATGATGAAAGGAATCTGGGACAAACCGAGTGCCCAAGCGCCCCAAGACGACATTCGCACCCAACCCTGAACGTCGATGCCCTGCACGTATTCGGTCTGATCCCAAAGGCGACGCGAGATGCCAGCCAACCCGACCATGAACATCGGGAAGAAAATGGCATTCATGCAAACGAAGCTGGGCCAAAAGTGCAGATGCCCCAGGAACGTACTCATCTTTCGACCGGTCACTTTGGGGTACCAGAAATAGATGCCGCCCAACAGGGCCATGATCGTCCCAGGCGCCACCACGTAGTGAAAGTGGCCGATGACGTAGTACGTGTCGTGCAACTGAATATCCGATGCCGACAAGCCCAGCGGTAAACCCGTCAAACCACCGATCGCAAACATCGGCAGGAACGACAGGGCAAACAACATTGGCACCGTGAAGCGAATCGACGCCTTCCACAGACTCAGCAGCATCGCCGTCAAAATCACGACCGATGGAATCGAAATGATCATCGTCGTGGTCTGGAAGAACCAACTCATCTTGGTGCCCATGCCCGTCAGGAACATGTGATGCGCCCAAACCACGAAAGACATGAACCCGAGGAAGATGAGCGAGAACACCAGCGTCTTGTAACCCCACAAAGGGCGACGCGTGTTGTTGGCGATGATCTCACCAACGATCCCGATCGCCGGGAGAATCAACACGTACACTTCCGGGTGGGCGAGGAACCAAAACAAGTGCTGCCACAAGAGCGGACTGCCACCACCGGAATACTGATCCTGCACCACACCACTGACCACCAGTCCAGACGGCATGAAGAAACTTGTGTCAAACGCGCGGTCCATCAACTGCAACACGCCAGCCGCTTCAAGCGGTGGGAACGCGAGCAGCAATAGGAAGCTCGTCACAAACTGGGCCCACACGAAAAACGGCAGGCGGAACATCGTCAGACCCTTCACGCGAAGGTGCATGATGGTAACGATGAAGTTGACACTACCGAGTAGCGACGACGTGATCAGCAGCACCATGCCCAGCAGCCAAATCGTTTGGCCGTTCCAGAACGGGTGCGTTCCAACGGTGTTGGCGATGTCTGCCAGCGGTGGATAGGAGGTCCAGCCGGAATTCGCCGCCCCGCCAGGAACAAAGAAGCCCGCGAGCATGGTGACACCACCGAGAAAGAACACCCAATAGCTGGCCATGTTCAATTTCGGGAACGCCATGTCCGGCGCGCCGATTTGTAGCGGCATCACATAGTTGCCAAAACCACCGACCGCAAGCGGTACGACGCCAAGGAACACCATGATGGTCCCGTGCATCGCGCCCAGGGCGTTGTAACCTTCGGGGAGCAGGACGCCGTTGTTGTCAACCAGATACTGCCCAAGCCAGCCACCCACGATGGGGATGGATTCGCCCGGGTAGGCTAGCTGCCACCGCATGATCATCATCAACGAGAAACCGAAGAACAAGAAGATCAGCGACGTGACGGTGTACTGCACGCCGATGACTTTGTGATCAACGGAGAACACATACTTGCTGATGAAACCCGGGTTGTGGGCGTGGTGATCAGAACTCATATTCGGGTCAATCCATTATTAGACGAATGAAGTCAACGGCGACACAGGGGGACAATCACACCTATTCGTCCTCGTCCTCGTCCTCGTCTTCCTCTTCATCATCAAACTCATCTTCGTCAAAGACTTCCTCTTCGCCCGCTGACGCGTACCACGCTTCAAACTCGGCGGGCTCGTAAATCTTCATCTGCCCTTTCATGCGGTAGTGACCCAACCCGCACAACTGAGCACATTGAATATTGACCGGAAAACCCGGTGCCAACTCGACCGAGGTGACGCCGGCTGCTATTAGCGTTTTCAGATGCGCCGCCGACAGGGTCGAACCCGCGCGGATCGATGCATACTCGGCCATCGTGACCCGCAGGCGATTCTCTTTGACGAACGTCTCAGCCTCTTCGCCGTCAGCCGATGCGGGCAAGTCAAACGAACGCTTCATCATCTCCTGCGCTTCTTCGTTCGTTTTCTCGGCTTTGAACCAAATCGGGATCTCCATTCCAGGAATGGCATCCTGCTTGACTCGAAGCAGCGGCACGCCGAAGGAATGAATCACGTCTTTGGACGAAAGTCGCACGAGGATGTCGCGACCCTTGGGAGCGTGGAAAATATTGACGCTGACATGGTCGTCGGCGGCATTGGGATCTTCCGACGCATCAACCAGACCGATGGGATTGAGTGCTTCATCCACCAGTTCAGGCCTGGACTTTCCGAATTTCCCATCGGGACCCGGGTAATGAATGTTCCAAGCGAACTGTTGGGCTACGACCCGGACGACCAAAGGGTTGTCCTCGTTCGTCGGCGGTTCAGAACGGTAATACGCCCAAACCGGGATCGAGAATCCCACCAGCAAGATGGCTTCGATGACGATCACAACGACCTCAGCCACCTTCGAAGTCTTGGCCTTGGCGTCGCCATAGGTGGCCTTCGGATTGGCGCCCGCTCGAAAGCGAACGAGGCAGTACAAGAAATACGCCCCCCACGCGACGAACAGCGCGGCCATGAACCAGTGCAGATACTCGATGATGACATCGATTCGGGAACCGTGCGATGAAATGTCCGGGGGAAGCCAGAATGAAGACGCAATCATGTGTCGTTGTACCCTAGTTGCACCGTTGGGGGCTGCGGTTCAAGAATGCACCTGTCACCGCCCCAAGTGGTGCCTGCACTGGAATTCAAAGATCAGAAAACCCGCCGAACTTGACCCTGACCGGGTGGCCCCCAAGAAAGCCAAATAACTAGACCGTCAGAAAACTAGACCGCCATTTAGCCTGACCGCCATACAACGGGACCAGAAACCAAGATGCTTCAATATCACAGGCATCCGCCCGAATGGACGGCGTCCTGAAATCGGCGAGTAAAGAGCGTTCACGCCGTGATGACTTTTACAGCCTATGTCCAACAGGGCTGAGAGTTTATGGCTTGGCGAAATGATCGTCAATGCAATTCGTCAAGCTACAAAAAGACGGCTTTGACCCGACTGCCGACTAGGTCATTTGCCCCATCTAAACAAGAAAACCCCCAGCGCCAAAGCGCCGGGGGCAATATTTCGACAAGATCGTGACGTGTGCCGCAGCGATGTTCTGCGGCTGTAATGGTCAATTACTTGGCCTTAAACACAAACTCGACCTCGGTAGCCGCTCCGTCCGCGACGGTGACCTTCTGCTCGACTTCGCCAAACGTCTCGTGCCAAGCCGCGAGCGTGTACTCACCAGCCGGCAGGTCGGAGAGTTCGCAATCGCCTTTCTTGCCGGTCACCGAATGGAACGGGTGGGTAAACACACCAACGTATGCACTCATCCAAGGGTGAACGTCGCATTTGACCTTGACGAACTCCGGACGTGCAAAACTGACTTCCTTTTCGTCACCCTGCTTGGGCTGAGCGAAGTTAAATGCCTTCTGCTTTTGGGCAAAGCTGTGAATGTTGTGCAGGGTGGCGTCACTGTTCTTGACGAGCATCGGCTGCTTGGCCTGCAAGGACTGCACGTGCGGATAATACATACAACCCTTTTGGTTCAACTCAGCTTTCTCAGTGGGCACTTCAAATTCGGCATCACCCAGACCATCTTTGACGTAGACGATGACGTTCTTGACCATGCCGCTCTTGCTGACAATCGCCTCTTCGCTACCAACCTTCTTGGGCGAGCCATCTTTCTTCTTGTTGGATGTCGCGCAGTACTGATCGGCGTCCATCTTGAGAACGGTCCGCTTGGGCCGATCGCCGTCGTATTTCGCCGTCGCCTTGACACCACCGCCAGCCAACACGGGCTGGGCAATCGCGACGGCCAATGCCACCGCTCCGAGTTTTACTGCAAATGCTCGATTGTTCATTGAACTGATTCTCCTTTTGATTGGATGCTGCGTTGATTCCTCGCTACGAGCCCGTCTCGGCGTATGCGCCACGGTTGCTCGCGATGATTTCAGTCTGTAAATCACGTAAGTGCGATCTTCGCGTCGTAAGCGATCCCGCGATTGTCACCGATTCCTGCCCCTAATCCTAAAGACAACCATTCGGGCTGGCAGGTTAGTCACACCGGTCAGTCTAGATTCGCAGGGTCCAAAGTCAAACGGCCACTAATTGCGAAATATGTAGTTATTCAGCCTCAATGAAACCTTTGCAGTGAACGAAATCCCAACCGCATGGGCGCTATAGGCCACCCCAGTCATGGCAGCGCGTATTTGACGCTGGGTTGGCTGATTCTGATTTTCGCTGGGGGCGGTTGACCCGTAGAATGACCGGTTCCGATCCGATTGGATCAACGGGCGTCATGGGGAATTTACTGCAGAGGTTGGACGATGATCGTCGTCGGAATAGATGAAGCCGGGTACGGACCGCTGCTGGGCCCGCTCGTTGTGTCAGCCACGGCGTTTGACGTCCCCGACGACATTGCCGAACGCGACATGTGGTCGGTTTTATCCGACGGCGTCTGCCGAGAGCCCGCCCGAAACGAGACCCGCCTGCCCATCGCCGACAGCAAGAAACTGTTCAATCGCAAGAAAGGGATCGACACGCTTGAGCGCACCGCCCTGGTGATGTTGAAGGCCGCTGGCCGATCGCCCAAGAAACTACGTGATCTGGTTCAAGTCCTTTCTCCCGATCGGGTCGACCAACTCTTGCAACATCCATGGTACGCCGAATACGACTGCGCCATTCCAACAACAACCACCGAGGACGATATTGCGACACGCGCCAATGCCGTCACGCGATGCTTGACCTCCCAAAAAGTGTCAATACGTGGCATTTTTAGCGAAGTTGTTTCGGAAGGCGATTTCAATCGCCGCATCAAGATCACCCACAACAAAGCCACGCTCCTCCTTCAAGCAGGTCTTCGCCTTATCCAGCGGGTCCAATCGCGCATGGGAACTCGAATGATCGTGCATGTCGATCGACAAGGCGGACGCGCCAAGTATCGCGAAGCTTTGATGACCTTTTTCGAAGGCCAATCGTTCAAGGTCAACACCGAGACCTCGACATGCAGTGCTTACACCCTTGGTGAAGGTGACCGATCATGGTCGATCGACTTCACGACCAAGGGCGAGTCGTCTCACCTGCCGATCGCGCTCGGCAGCGTCTTTAGCAAGTACCTCCGCGAGCTCTTGATGGGTGCGGTCAACTCATATTTCAAGAGTCGCATAGACGATTTGAAGCCGACGGCTGGCTACTACACGGACGCCAAGCGGTTCCTTACCGACATCGCCCCCGCCATCGAGAGGGAGAAAATCGACCGATCCCTACTGGTACGCTCCCGATAGGCTCGAATTACCGAAAATTAGCCGTCGGTTCGCCGCGACTTGCGTTTGCGTTGACATCGTCCCGCGCGGGCGATACTGTCACCGAGTATTGAATCAGCGTGTCGTTTGTCCATGCGGGCATTGATCAAACGCCTGGCATCGACAAGTATCGTGTGTGGAGAATTCAGCAATGTCCGTTGAGAATTGGTCTGAAACCGTATTGCTTGCCGAACTGACCGATGACCCCGGGTTCAGCGACGATCTGAGCGCCGTCATCGAGCAGGTGCAAGCCAACAATCAATTGGATGTGGTGCTTAACTTCACCGGCGTCAACTACCTCAATTCGTCGAACATCGCTAAGTTGCTTCGCCTGCGCAAGCTTCAGATTTCGAGTGGCCGCCAAATGCGCCTGTGTGCTGTTAATACACACGTGTGGGGCTTGTTCCTGGTGACGGGATTGGACAAGGTGTTTACGTTCTTCGACGACGTTTCCATCGGCCTCGCCAGCATTCAACTCGACCAGAAGTAGCCACCGAACCACTCCATCCACACCCCTTTTAACCTGCGCCCAAGCAGATCGATCGGCGTTTCGCCTCGACAGGACTGCGCGCAAAAAAACACGAACGATTCAAATGAACCATTCGTGTCGTATCATTGTTGTTTGCTGCTGCGTTGGCGCGCCTAGGTGGCAGCAGGGGCGCGGCGTGCAGACTTGCGTGATTGGCGGCGTTTGCGCTCGGACGGTTTTTCGTAGTAGCTGGTGCGCTTGATGTCGCGCGTGAGACCTTCGCGCTGGCAAAGGCGTTTGAAACGTCGGAGCAATTGCTGAACTGACTCGTTACCGCGTGGTTTGACCTTAATCACGTTTTTGGTTCTTCCTTCAAAAAAAGTGCTGTTCCATCGAGCAGCACCAAATCAAGAATCCGCAGGTTTTCGACATCTGAAAAACCAAGCGTACCATTCAATCGGAAAGGCGGTTATACCGCATCAACAATGGTTTTACCACACCGCCCGCCGCCAGAAGCTTCTATCGACAGTAACTTCTTTATCCACAATACCTTATGCGGATCCCGCGTCGATCCCCGCACCATTCGGAGGGCTAGCGAATCACCGAAATCGCTCAATCTGAGCCGTCTTTCAGGCTGTGAAATCCAAATCGGCCTAATTCGGCGTTGCGGACGATGGCTTCGAGCCGTTCGCGGACATATCCGGCATCGATGCTGACCGACTCTCCGGAACGCTGCGGAGCCTCAAACGACAGTTCTTCCATGAGCCGCTCGCAGATCGTGTGCAGGCGACGGGCACCGATATTCTGCCCGCTGGTATTCATGCGGATGGCGATGTCAGCCATCTCCGAGATGGCGTCTTCGGAAAACGCGATCGTCACGCCTTCGGTACTCATCAGCGCGACCTGCTGCTTGACCAGTGCCGATTCCGGTTCCGTGAGGATGCGCACGAAATCGTCACGATTCAGATCCTTCAATTCAACGCGAATCGGGAACCGCCCTTGCATTTCGGGTAGCAAGTCGTTCGGGCTGGTCATGTGAAACGCACCAGCCGCAATGAACAGAATGTGATCGGTCTTGACCTGGCCGTGCCTCGTACTGACTGTGCAGCCTTCGACAATCGGCAGAAGGTCGCGCTGCACACCCATCCGCGAAACGTCGGGGCCATGCCCGGCGCTACCGACTTTGTCGATCTCGTCGATAAAAACGATGCCGTTGGATTCCGTGCGACGCAGCGCCAACTCGACGAGTTTTTCCTTGTCGATCAATTTCTCGCACTGCTGTTCAAAAACAATGTTTCGCGCGTCGCGAATCGGAAGGCGGCGCGTCGTTGATTTTGCGGGCATGATGCGTTCCATAATGCCCTGCATTTCGGACTCAAGTTGGTCACCGCCCATGGTGGCCATCATGCCGATGGGCATGACTTTCTGCTCGATTGTCAAATCGACGTTGCGATCGTCGAGCTTGCCGTCGCGCAATTGAGCCCGCAGCTTCTCACGACTTCGATGACGTCGATCACCGACATCCTCTGTTGCCGTATCGTCGACAAGTTCACCCGCCCCTGGCATCAGGGCATCGAGCAGTTGCTCTTCGGTGAGGCGTTCTGCTTCTGCACGCACAACTTCGGTCTGCTCGGCTTGCACCATGTGAATGGCGTTTTCGACGAGATCGCGAATCATGCTTTCGACGTCGCGGCCATGATATCCGACTTCGGTGTACTTGGTGGCTTCGACCTTGACCCAAGGCGCATTGACCAGACCCGCCAATCGTCTGGCGATCTCCGTCTTGCCGACCCCGGTGGGTCCGATGAGGATGATATTCTTCGGTCCGATCTCCTCGCGCAGCTTTTCGGGTAGTTGCTGGCGACGCCATCGGTTGCGAATCGCGACTGCCACGGCGCGTTTGGCGTCATCCTGACCGACAATGTAACGGTCGAGGCTTTCGACGATTTGTTGGGGCGTCAGTGTGCTGCTCATTTCAATCCGTTAGCCGCGGCTGATGGTCGCCCGGCGTCTCCAATGTTTGGTCGAATAATTTCGTATAACTGGCATGAAATCCGGAGCAAAGTCCATCCCGGTGCAACGCGTCATGGCGTGCTACGGTACAAGATGGCAGGGTGCCCTGCAAATGCCCACAGCCACGGGCAAATTGTCGCGGTACCGGCTTTTGATTGCGTGCAATAGGCACTGGCTTACACTAAGGATGCTCCGATTGATGCAACGTTTCCGCCCAGCAAGACCAGCGACCCGAGGCACGATCGGACCGTGAAGAATGCAACGCCTAATCAATCTATACGCGGAGTCGAAACATTCATGGACGATGGTGAACAGAACGTGTCCGAGCGACTTGGCGCCCTTCGAATTATCGTGGTCCTGATGGCACTTGGGATCGCCGCATTCACCGCGATGTCGCAAGTGGTTCCCTTTGAACCGAATGCATCACAAGAGAAGCTGATGACCATGATCACCGTGGGCATGGGAGTGGTCAGCTTCGTCGGGTATTTCGTGATGCGCATGGTGATTTTGTCCAGCGCCCGATCGAAGTTTGATCGCGACGATCCTCAGTCCGCCAAGTCCGTATCCTTTCAGATTTACTTTCTGATTACGCTGATGGGCTCGGCGTTGGCGGAAGGGTTCGCACTCTTGGGAATTGTCGCGTCGATGATCACCGGACAGCGACTGCTATTGATCAGCGCGGCGATTGCGGTCGTGGCGATCGCGCTTCAGTTTCCGACCGCCAACAGTTTTGCGCGTTGCTATCAATCCATCACCGGCAATCCGCTGCCATCTTCCGATTGGCCACGTTGATCATGAGAAACCAACACATCATCCTGTTCGGCGCGATCGTTGCGGCGATGATTTCGTGCAGAGAAGCCGGGTCGGCCGTCGTTCCGAAACCGTCGCCACAAGCTGAGCAGAACACGTCAAGCAACGGTGCTCCGCACGAACCTGACGCGGGTACAAACGGACCAACTGTTGAGGCACCTTCTGTGTCGACGTCAGGCTTGAGTGCCGAAGATACTACGCTCGATCCACCACCGCCCTTGGATTTTCAACCGCCAAGCCAAGCCGGCCTACAGAGCGGTTGGGCATCTATTGAAGAACGAGCCGAACCGGCAAAGCGCGCCTGGATCGAAGGAACGACGCAGCGTTCGGACAAGCTCGTGATTGAAACCGAAAACGTACGCCAATTCGAGTTGAACCTGCCACACTTGGGTGTCGATTGGAGCGAGCGTATTGTCCTTCGCATCGACGGCTCGACGAGCGAACTCACCAAGAAACGTTGGCCCAGCATGATCCTCCAGCGCACGCCAGCCGGCGCGTGGGTTGTTGTTGACTAAACGAGAATAAAACCCCCATGACCTACATCCCGATCCCCTATTCCATGGAACCAAGAGACACGGCCTCGATGCTTGCAGGTACGCAGGAACTGCTCGCCAAGATGCGGACGCGCCGAAGCTGTCGCGAGTTTTCGGACAAACCGGTTTCAAAGGAATTGATCGAATCGTTGATCGCCGTCGGACACTCTGCCCCCAGCGGTGCGAATCGACAACCGTGGCACTTCGTCGCCATCGACGACCCGGCGATCAAGAAAGAAATCTGCATTGCAGCCGAAAAAGAAGAGCGCGAAAGTTACACCAACCGAATGCCACCAGCATGGCTCGCCGCACTCGAACCACTCGGCACCGACGAACACAAACCCTTCCTCGAAATTGCCCCGTGGCTCGTCGTGATCTTTCAAGAAAGCTGGGTCATGATCGACGGGCAAAAACAACCCAACTACTACCCGGTCGAATCGGCAGGGCTAGCCGCCGGCATGTTCTTAACCGCCTGCCACCTCGCAGGACTAGCCACCCTAACCCACACACCAAGCCCAATGAAATTCCTACGCGTCATCCTCCACCGCCCGGAAAACGAAAAACCGTTCCTGCTCATTCCAGTCGGCTATCCGGCTGACGACTGCATGGTTCCAAAGATCGAAAAAAAACCGATCGACGAAGTGCTGCAATGGAATCGATAGGAACGAATTGATGCCATCCGAACATCACGACTCAAGCGAAAGCATCTGGAGGCGTGCATCCCGGAAGGAAAGGGCGTCGATATTAGAAGCTGAACTTCGGGATTTGCTCTGCGAATGGGATCCATACGGACTGCTTGATATTGGCTGTTCGACGGACGATTTCGATTCCATGCTAAGTCCAATCCTAAAACTGCTGGACCGAGGAATCTCACGTCCGGTACTTGCAAGTCAATTGGAGACGTATTTCAAGAACCATTTCGGATCCGGACCGACAACCCCCCAATTCGAAGCGGCTGCGAATGCAATCTACGACTGGTACTCAGCCAAGGAAATCCTATGACTCACGAAGCGGCTATCGCGACCGGCGCAACACGACGCGGACGATGCGGCTGATGAGATCGTTCAGCGATATTGTTGGATGGTTTCGTTTTGCGGCAGTTAACAGATTGGCATCCACTCTGACCAGGTCTTCTGTGCGCGTGCGTGGGATGACGGTTAGAATCTCGAAACCTGCCGAAGTGGCGTACTCGTTCAGATCGGCGATGGTCATTCGATTCAGGCAGTTGTCGAAATAGCTTAACGCGCGAGTTGCTTCCTGCGGGCGAAATTGATTCAGATATGCTGCGATATCTTCACGGTCGAATCGCACGTGGCCCCAGGGAATATCCAGCGTGACGAGCGAATGGCCACCGTCGATGGCGAAGAACGGATTGTATTCGTGATACGCGTACCCACCGGGCTTTAGCAGCCGATGCATTTCCGAGAACGCGCTCCGTGGATCGGCGATGTGTTCGAGCGTGCGCCAACTGCACACCAGATCGAACGATTTGTCCGGCAATTCTGAATTGGCGACGTTGTGCTTGCGCAATTGGATCGTGTCAGGTGCCGGCCTGGGCTGCCCATTTTTTGCCAAATATTCGTCTGCGATTCGAGTCAGGCGATCGCCTTCGCTTGCAAACGCGAGGTCAATTCCGACGACCGAGCGGGCACCGGCTGACGCCACGAACATCGGCTCGACGACGTCGCCGCATCCGACGACCAACGCATCGTCGACGTCGAAACGACCACCGAAGGTAGCCAACACGCGGCGGGCCAATTTCAGTCGACTGGTGACGCCGTCCATCTCGGTGACAGCCTCAGCATCACTCGGCGACGCTGGTTCGTCTTCGAGCATTCGAGACCAACCGGGTTTGAGCTGATCTCTGTGCCCCGCAACCAGTTCATGCGTTATTCCGAATTGGTCGCTGAAGTTTTCCCCGGTGGCAGATTCGATGACTGAACTGACCATGCTTGCGTCTCCATGGCGTTGAAAGGCCCCCTTTATATCGGCAAATTCGCCGTGATCAGGATAGCGGGCCACCAAACGGACTACCGCACCACCTAGACCATTGCGCCTCTAGCATCAGCTGGGAAATGGTCGATATTGAGTTCGTTCCGAATTCAAAGTGAATGCGATCAATGACCGAAATACTCGCCGCCATTTTCCAATTCATCATCATCGCGATCATCAGCATCATCGGAGCCGCCATCGCCATGTGTGCGGTGCCGGTGATCTTAGTCCGCACTTGGGGAAGACCAGACCGCCACTTCTTCAGCGAATTGTGGCGATTTGCAAAGAAGCTCTCGGTGGCAATGCTGGAAGCCGTGGGCGCATCCGGCTTCTAATTTCGAGAGAGGTAACCGCATGACCCAAATCGAGCAACCTTGGCAGTTGGCCGAACTCAACTACGCGTTCGTGAAGGAGCAGCGCTTTGAAGTGGCTGTTCTACCGCTGGGTTGCACTGAACCGCACAACTTGCATCTGCCTTACGCCACCGACACGCTGGAAGGCGATGCCATCGGTGACGCCATCTGCCGCGTTGCCCATGGCAAGGGCGCTGGCGTTGTGCTGCTTCCGACGATTCCTTACGGCACAACGAGCAATCAGCGCGGGTTACCGCTTTCGATGAACCTCAATCCGTCTACGCTGCATGCGGTGATCACCGATCTTGTTCGGTCGCTTGAAGCGTGCGGGATTCACAAATTGCTCTTGCTCAATAGTCACGGTGGCAACGAATTGAAACCGTTGATGCGCGAGCTGTATGGCCAAACGGGCGTGCGCATTTTTCTTTGTGACTGGTTTCGCGCGTTGGGCGATGTTTATTCAGATATCTTCGACGCGAAGGACGACCATGCCGGCGAGATGGAAACGTCGATCATGCTGGCCGAGTACCCGGATTTGGTTGCCCGCAAACCGGACGGAACACTGACCGCCGACGAAGGCGCGACCCGCCCGACGCGATTTGAAGCCGTCAATCAGGGATGGGTGTCCATTACCCGACCGTGGAAAGGGTTGACCACGAACACCGGCGCGGGCAATCCGCATGCCGCCTCGGCTGACAAAGGTCGAAAGGCAATCGACCTGCTGGCCAACCGCATTGGCGAATTCGTTGCGGAGTTGGCTGGCAGTGAGATCGACGACAGTTTCCCGTTCTGATGTGATTTCAATTCAAGAGAGGTGATCCTCTTTTTCACTCTGTGCAGCACTGGATTCCAATAATCGCTTTGACCGTTTTCGCTTTCCCCTGGATTCCCGCGTGCGCGGGAATGACGGCATGGGTGCCTTGCTGCGTTTGAACCTAATGCGTTCTAAATGCAGACGCATTTAAACAAACGCCTCGGGATGTTTGGCGAAGCGGCGGGCGGTTTCTGCTGAAATTCTTCCGGTAGATACCAATCCTTGCAGGCTGTCGTCGAGGCGGATCATGCCGTCGGCTCGTCCGGTTTGGATGGCCGACTCGATCGCTTCGAGTTTGCCGAGTCGGATGCCGGCGCGGACCGGGTTGTTGACGATCATGGTTTCCAGCGCAAGTGCCCGCCGGCGCGTTGGATCGACGTCGGGCAACAAGTGTTGAGCGATGACGAACCGCAGGTTGTATGAAAGCTGCACGCGGATGTCGTCTTGAGCCGAATGTTCAAACAAGTCGACGAAGCGGCTGATCGCCCCTTTGGCATCTTTCGTGTGCATCGTGGTCAAAATCAGATGCCCGGTTTCGGCGGCTGACAATGCCATCCGGGCGGTATCGCGATCGCGAATTTCGCCGACCAAGATGACATCCGGGTCTTGCCGCAGGCCAAATTTCAATCCGTCATAAAACGAATCGCAATCGACGCCGACTTCGCGCTGCGTGATAATCGTGTGATCCGTGTGGGCGTATCGGTACTCGATCGGGTCTTCCGCGGTGATGATGCGATAGCCACCGCACTCGTTGAGCAAGTTCACCATTGCAGCCAGGGTCGTCGATTTTCCTGAACCGGTCACGC
>BQJS01000088.1 GCA_021604825.1 Phycisphaerae bacterium
CTGACCAACGGTGTCGAATCATAACTTTTGACTGCGATACAAGTTATGCCCGTAATCCGTTGCTGGTTAATGACTTGCAGAAACCGGGAAACCGAATCCCTCCCTCTCCGTTTATTCTGAGGCCTGTGAATCCTAAGTCTAGGATTCGCAGGCTTTTGTCGTATTGGGATGTTCCCAGATTCTCCCGTTTGTGGCGGTTTTTGTGACAGTTTGTGACGGGGGATTCTCTGAGGAGCGTTCTGATGGCTGGTAACTCGCACATGAAATGGGAAAAAATAACGCTATTTGGGTAAGGATTGACGCATGAAGTGCGGCGCGTCGATGAAATGCTTGATGTCAACGCCGCCATCGCCAGACTGGGTCGTTTTCATGAGATATTGAACATTGGGAACCCAACTGCCATCAACATCGATCCGGCCCGACATGTTGAGGCAATTCGCGTTTATCCAAGCGGCCAGGTCGATATGCGCGCCCACCGACGTGGTGTTTTTGAGGGTGTCACCCAATTGCTGGCAGTCCCCGGTGGGCAAAGGGATGTGACGACACCACCAAATGCGGAAATCAACTCAAATCGCAGTGCGCCGCGATCCGGTCTGCTTGCCCGCAATGCGCCTGATCTGGTCAGCACAAGCAACGGCGCGGTTGCTGACGTTTCCAATCACCTGGCGTTTATTAAGCTTCCAGATCGCGGGGTGGACTCTACGATCGTGCAAGTACCGAAACGTTTTTCGTGGGCGCATTTGAACACGGCGAACGTCCTCAAGAAACGGAATGAAACGCACTGGTCGCAGAACAAGCTTGCCGATTACTTTAACGTTACTCCCCCAACCATTCGGCATGCCATCAAGCTTGCTTCATAGTCCAACGGAGACAATTGACAACTTGGGCGAGGTGTTTGCCGGGGCGATTGGCATACTTACCAATCGCCCTGGGTGCTTGATGCAAATTTGTGCGCGAAGACCCACGCTGTGGACTGTCCTGCTCGAAATTCCGAGTCTCGCATTCACCGGGCTAGTGGCGATTATCTCCAAGCAACTCGGTTTCGGTGTTTTTGGGCGATGAGAAGGGTAAAGCACTTGCGTATTTCGTCGCATGCATGGTCATGTATGCGACGGGACACGAAGAAAGTTGCTGTTGGCAAAAAGGAGAATTATCTGGTAACGCCGGTGTTGCTTCGTCTCTGCGGAAAGCGATCTCGTAGAGTAGTCGGGGGCGCACTCACCCGGGATCCTGAAACCATCATGGAGGTCCACTGGTGGCGAGCTCGGTTGAAAACATTCGTTGGCAGCAGGATTGATCGTACTTTATTGCGGCCCCGAGAAGGCAGCCCGAAGTATGGCGTAGTCAGCTAGGTCCACGAGACCGTCACAGTTGAAGTCGACCTGCATGAAAAGAGATTCCGTGCATGGCCCGAAAGGCACATCGCTGCCGACGACCAGCGCGTCTCCGTTGCTTAACGCAGCCGCTCAGAAGATCCGCTCCTAATCGAAGTCCGTGTTGGTTGTGATGTCGAAGTGCTTGGCCCAAAGAAAGATGTCCGTCTTTATTGTTTCGATTGACCTGTGGGGCCCGCGCATGGATGTTGAAAGATTTTCTCTTGACTCTGTAGTATAGTACAGGGTTTATAATTCCAAATCGCGAGGACGCGGGCATTGGCCTGCGGCATTGAGTTTCATGAAAATCGGCGAGCTTTCCAAACAGTCGGGCGCTGGCATCGAAACGATTCGCTTCTACGAGCGGAAAGGATTGCTGGCAGACCCCGTTCGATCGCCAACTGGTTATCGACAATACGAGGCGTCGGTCGTTGCGCGGTTGCAATTCATCCGACGTGCCAAGGAACTCGGATTCACACTGGCCGAGATCAAAGAGATTCTTGCTCTGTGGTTCGATGCCAACACCAGGTGCGAGCACGTTCGGCAACGTGCCGAACAAAAGATCGCCGACATCGAGGAGAAGGTTCAATCGTTGCACAAGATGAAGCGGTCGCTCAAGAAGGTCATCAGCGAATGCGAATCTCAAGATTCCGTTGATGATTGCCCACTGATGAAGGGTGTTGGAAATGCACGCGCGCATGGCGGATAGGTCAACCGTCAGCGAGTCTCAGTTTTCCAGATGAGGATGAAGATGAAAAAGCTCTGGCTGTACTTTGCTTTGGTGATGTTTCTATCGTTCCTGGTGCTTGGGTGGATTGGCACACGCATCTATCAGGAAGTGCCACCCATTCCCGATCGGGTGGTCACGACCGATGACAGCGTCCTAATCGAAGACGGAGGAATTACAGCCGGTCAGAATGTTTGGCAAGCGCTGGGCGGGATGGAAGTCGGCTCGATATGGGGACACGGCAGTTATGTTGCCCCTGATTGGACCGCTGACTGGCTTCATCGAGAGGCTGTTTTCATCCTCAACCATTGGGCAAACGCAGAGTTTGGATCCGAATTTGAAAAACTTGGCGAAGAAAAACAAGCCCAGTTGACCGGCCGACTGTCCAAGCTGATGCGGGCCAACACTTACGACGATGCGACCAGAACGATTACGATTGAACCGATCCGCGCAGCCGCATTCGAATCGAATCTCGACCACTATTCCGATGTGTTCGCAAATGGGAACATCGATTACGCGATACCTACGGACGCCGTTTCTGACCCTGCCCGTCTCCGAAACTTGTCTGCGTTCTTCTTTTGGACATCGTGGGCGGCTTCTACGAACCGCGTCGACGACACCGTCACGTACACGAACAATTGGCCTTACGAACCGTTGGTTGGCAATCGGGCCACGGGCGATTCGGTGGTCTGGACTGGCGTGAGCATCATCATGCTATTGGCTGGCATTTCAGCGATGGCGTGGTGGTATGCGTCGCGCCGCAGTGACGAAGAAGAGCCGGTCGCGCCCGAGATCGATCCACTCGGTCAGTGGGAGGCAACGCCATCGCAGCGCGCGACGGTTAAGTATTTCTGGATCGTGTCAGCATTGATCCTCGTCCAAATGCTCCTCGGCGTGATCACAGCCCACTACGGCGTCGAGGGAGATGGATTCTACGGTCTTCCACTCTCCGATTGGTTGCCGTATAGCGTGACGCGGACGTGGCACATTCAGATCGGATTGTTCTGGATTGCCACAGCCTGGTTGGCGGCCGGGCTGTTCATTGGTCCGCTTGTAAGTGAAAAGGAACCGAAAGGGCAACGTCTGGGCGTCAACATCTTGTTTGGGGCGCTGCTTCTGGTTGTGGTCGGTTCTTTGACTGGCGAGTGGATGAGTACCCAGAACAAAATGTCGGACACCGTCTCGTTCTACTTCGGACATCAAGGATACGAATATGTTGACCTCGGCCGCGCGTGGCAACTTGCCCTGTTTGGCGGACTGCTGCTCTGGTTCTTCCTCATGATGCGCGTATTGCGCCCCGCACTCCGGAAGGAAGGTGAGCAAAAACAACTCGTTGCACTGTTGGCGGTTTCGACGGCAGCGATTGCACTGTTCTACGGCGCGGGCCTAACCTGGGGACATCACACACACCTGACGATCGTAGAATACTGGCGATGGTGGGTTGTCCACTTGTGGGTCGAAGGCTTCTTTGAAGTGTTCGCGACCACGGTGATCGCCTTCATCTTCATGCGCTTAAATCTGATCCGCCCAGGACTTGCAGCCGCCGCAGCGCTCTTGTCGGCCACCATTTTTCTGGCGGGCGGCATCATCGGAACCTGCCACCATCTGTATTTTTCGGGCACACCGACCGTGGCCCTCGCATGGGGTTCGGTATTCAGCGCTTTGGAAGTCGTCCCGCTTTGTTTGATTGGGTTCGATGCTACGGAAGACTTGCGACGGTCGCGAAGTTCGCCCTGGGTCCAGCGATACAAGTGGCCCATTTACTTTTTCGTTGCGGTCGCCTTTTGGAACATGGTGGGAGCGGGCCTGTTTGGTTTTATGATCAACCCCCCCATCGCCTTGTACTACATGCAAGGGCTCAACACGACTCCGCTGCATGGGCACGCTGCGTTGTTCGGCGTGTACGGAATGCTCGGCATAGGGCTGATGCTCGTCTGCCTGCGCGTCTTGATTCCCGGCCGCGATTGGAAAGATGGATTGCTTCGATTCGCGTTCTGGTCATTGAACGGCGGATTGATGGCGATGTGTGTGTTGAGCTTGTTGCCCGTCGGCTTGATGCAGACATGGGCATCGGTTGAACACGGATATTGGTACGCCCGAAGTGCGGAGTTCATGCAAACGCCCCTCATGCAAAACTTGAGATGGATGCGCGTACCGGGCGACACGGTTTTCTTTCTCGGCGCCGTCGCGCTAGTCGTGTTTGTGGCCGGTTTAAAGACGGGACATTCCTTCAAGAAAGGGAAGTAGCTCGTGATTGAATGATTGGACGATGTCCTAGACTTTGGTCGCACCGACACCCACTACGCTGCTGCCCAGGCAATGGTTTTAGATTTCATCTGAGTAACTGCGGCGACTATTGAGCCGACGATACCGTCATCATCGATGCTTGCGACTTTGAAATGACCGGAACTCAATTCGAAAAATGCCAAAAGATTCATACGGGCTGGCCGTGCCGATAAGTGTGTTGAGGCGGTGCTTGTTAACGATCGTTTGAACTGGCTTGGTTGAGGTTGTAGAATTTAGGTGGAAATGGAAAACGCCGCCCGACTATTGATGATCTTCTTGATCGCAGGACCGCCCGCGTTGTGCCGTGCTGGTATGCTTGTGCGTTGCTGCGAAAGTCAGGCCGCCCAGCCACTTACTGCCCAACCACTGACTGACACGCAATTGACAGGCAAAGTTCAGGCTACCTGCTGTAAGTCCGAATGTCGTTCGGGCAAACCGGTAGGGCCGACTCAAATTGAATCGATAAATTCTGAACTACCCACGCAGGAAGTCCCTGTCGAGCAAGAAGTCCCTCGCAATTGTGAAGACTGCGCTGCGGTCTGTGCCGGCGCATTCAAACCTTCGGATGGATCGCATTCGCTCGTCCCTACGTCGCCAGCTTCGTCCGAGTGCATTTGCGTTTTCGACGCGACTACCATGCAGTCTATCTCGCCCGCCGGTGAATTAGCGAATAAGCGACCATCAATTCCTTATCCGGCCAGCGACATTCCCCTCCGAGTTTGATTCGCTCGGCATCCCACCACTTTCGTAGAAACGCAGTTCGTGGAAGTTCCGCGCGCTTTGCGTTTGTACACGCGTGAGCACATCCGGATGGGTCTGCTCTGAGCGATCGTTTATCGATTCCCAATGAGGTTATCATGAATAATATTCTCAATGTGCGCAGTATCATCGTCTTCACTGCAATCATCTCACTGGCCATCTTTTCTGGCTGCCGGAAGGATGAGCCGAAGCAAGCGACGGACACCGTCAAAATCAAGTCAGCCGCAGTGACCGAATCTACCACAGCCTTAGGACCCGAAAGCAGTCCTGTTGAACCCACATTGGATCAGGGTTGGTGTGGTGGCCATGGCGTTCCCGAATCGGTTTGCACCCGTTGCAACGGGACGCTGACAGAGGCGTTCAAAAGCGCCGGCGATTGGTGCGCCGAGCACGAACTTCCGGAGTCACAGTGTTTCACCTGCAACCCGGAAGTTGAAGCCAAATGGAGGAAACTCGATCCATCGGCAGCGCCTGACGAACATGATGACGATACCGGAAGCACCATTGAACCTGATGCGGATGGACTGCTTTTGGAACGTTCACCGCGACTGTTGACTGGAAATACCGATCCGCTTTGTAAAGTTGACACACTCCGCGTCAGATTCATGGATCCAACGATTGTAACGAAAGCCGGTATCGAAGTGGTGCGGGTGGAGCGGCGGTCCATGACGGCGACGATTGAAGTGCCCGCCGAAGTTGAATTCGACGCCACGCGTGTCACTCGGGTTACACCGATGCTATCAGGAGTCACGCGAAAGATTTCAGCGATTTTGGGGCAGCAGGTCGAAGCCAACGATCTGCTCGCAACGATCGACAGTCCTGCTCTTGGTGAGGCGAAAAGTGACTACATCGAACGGGAACAAAATCTTAAACTGGCTCAAGCAGACCTTGCCCGGGTCAACACGATACATCGCGGCACCCAGAAGATGCTTGAGGTCTGTACACCCGAAGCCAAGCCCGAAGATATTCGCAACTTGCTGGCTGAACTGCCGGTTGGCGATGCCAAGGCTCGACTGCTCCGGGCCCATGCCGCGCTGCAGTTGTCGCGGTTAGATGCGGCGCGGTCCGCGACGCTCCACGACAAGAAAATCAATAGCGAGCGTGAGTTCCAAGCCGCCCAGAGTGCCTTGGCCGCAGCGGAAGCGGACTTCATTGCAACCCGCGAAGAAGTCGGCTTTGACATTGAGCAGTTGCAGTTGACCGCCCTACGAGCGGTTGAAGTTGCCAGAGGTGCACTCGAATCTGCCGAGCGTCGCCTGCACATTTTCGGGCTAAGCAAAGAGCAAATAGCTGCGATTGGAACAGAGCCCAACGGTTTACTCTCGCGATTTGAGCTTCGCAGTTCCGTGTCGGGCCGAGTGATCGAGCGGGCAGTATCCGCCGGAGAATCGGTCGGGGCCGATGACGTTCTCTTTGTCGTCGCTGATGCGTCGACCATGTGGCTGATTGCCAATGTGTACGAGCGCGATTTGCGGCAATTGCGCACTGGATTGCCCATTCAATTCACCGTTGACGGTATGGCAGGTGCGAGCTTTGGTGGCCAAGTTTCTTGGATCAGCAGTCAGGTCGACGATCAGACACGAACGGTTCGCCTTCGGGCGGACGTGCCCAACCCAGAGGGTCTGCTGAAGGCGAAAATGTTTGGAACTGCACGCATTGCCATTCACGAAAATGAGGCAGTGGTCGGTGTCCCGGATGAGGCGGTTCAATCCGATGGATGTTGCCAGCTTGTATTCGTGGAGGAATCCGAAACTGTTTTTCAACCGCGCAAGGTCGTGTTGGGTTCGCACGCGAATGGATTTGTGGAAGTTCTCAAGGGCCTCGACGAGGGGGAGAGAGTTGCGAACGCCGGCAGTTTCCTAATGAAAACCGAAATTCTTAAGAGCAGTATCGGAGCCGGTTGCTGCGAAGTCGATTCGGGAAGGTAGACACGAATGTTAAATGCCATCATCGAATGGTCGCTGAATAACCGGTTTATCGTGATCGCGGCAAGCGCGCTTATCGCCATTACGGGTGTTGTATCAGCCGTCAATCTCCCGGTCGATGCCTTTCCCGACACGACGCCCGTGCAAGTGCAGATCAACACCGTCGCGCCAACATTGGCGCCGATCGAGATCGAACAGCAAATCACGTTTGCAGTCGAGCAATCGATCAGCGGCCTCAAGTCGCTGAAGGAAGTACGCTCGCTTTCAAAGTTTGGCCTGTCTCAGGTTACGGTCATCTTTGAGGATGGCGTTGATATTTACTTCGCCCGCCAACTTGTGATGGAACGCCTTGGAACAGTTGAATTGCCCGACAGTCTATCTCGCCCGACGATGGGACCGGTCGCGACGGGGCTGGGCGAAGTGTACCACTACATCCTTACGAGCCAGTCGCACAGCCTCAGCGAACTGCGCACCATCCAGGATTGGATCATCAAACCGCAATTGCGCAGCGTATCCGGCGTTGCGGAGGTCAACAGCTGGGGCGGTCGCGAAAGACAGTACCAAGTCGTTGTCGATCCCGCGCGATTGCTGAAATATGATCTGACGTTGCTGGATTTGTTTGAGTCGCTGGAGCGCAACAACAAAAACGTAGGTGGAGGCAATATCACCCGGTCCGGCGAGTCGCTATTGGTGCAGGGCGTCGGTCTACTTACGAACTTGGAACAGATCGAAAACGTTGTCATCAAATCAGAAGACGGTGTTCCTATTTTTGTTCGCGACTTGGGTGAAGTCGTCGACGGTCATGAGATTCGACGGGGCGCCGTCACCTATGCGGGACGTGGGGAGGCCATTCTCGGATTGGGTTTTATGCTCATGGGCGAGAATACCCGTGACGTGACCGAACGCATGAAATCGCGTATGGAAGAAATCCGCCCGACGCTTCCCGATGATGTCGAAGTCACTGAAGTGTACGACCGCACAGCACTGGTCGACCTTGTCCTGGGCACGGTTGAAACGAATCTACTTGAAGGTGCGATTCTCGTCGTCGCTGTATTATTTGTCTTTCTGGGAAACTTCCGTGCCGGATTGATTGTGGCGGCTGCGATCCCTCTGTCGATGCTTTTCGCTGCGAATTGCATGCTCCAAGCCGGCATCGTGGGCAGTTTGATGAGCCTCGGTGCGATTGATTTCGGTTTGATCGTGGACAGTTCCGTCATCCAGATTGAAAACAGCGTTCGCCACCTCGCCAACGATAACAACCGTCGTTCGCGGATCGATGTCGTGCGCGAAGCCGCCATCGAAGTTCGCAAGCCAACCATGTTCGGCGAACTGATCATCATGATTGTATACCTGCCTATCCTGACGCTGGAAGGGATCGAAGGGAAGATGTTCCGGCCAATGGCGTTGACGGTTGTTTTCGCTTTGATCGGATCGCTGGTGTTGTCGTTGACGCTAATGCCGGTTCTCGCCAGTCTGCTGCTACCAAAGAATTTGCGTGAACGCGAACCCATTCTGGTTCGTTTTGTAAAACGTATTTACGAACCCTCACTGGATTTTGTGCTACGACATCGCGTGATGGTATTGACATTTGTGGCGTTTTCGATGTTTGCCGGCATATTCCTGGCATTGCGCTTGGGCACGGTGTTCATACCGAGATTGTCGGAACAGGCAATTGTCATCAATACCGTGCGGTTGGCCGGCGTATCGGTCGACGAGTCTGTTCGATATGGTACACGGATCGAAGCCCTTCTTCTGGAAGAGTTCCCCGACGAGATCGATCACATCTGGTCGCGGACGGGAACCGCAGAGGTGGCGACCGATCCAATGGGACTGGAATTGACGGATGTCTTCATCACGTTGAATCCGCGCGATCGTTGGAGACGCGCAACCACACAAGCTGAGATCGTCGAGCAGATGGAGTCGGAACTCGCGGGCATGCCGGCGATGCGCACGATCTTCACGCAACCGATTGAAATGCGCGTGAACGAAATGGTGGCTGGCATCCGAAGCGATCTGGGTATCAAAGTCTTTGGTGATGATTTTAAAACGCTAAAGTCAATCGGTGATCGGATTGCGACGCTCTTGGAAACGATTCATGGCGCAAGTGACATTACAGTCGAACAAGTGACCGGTCAGCCGCTTCTTGAAGTGCGCGTGAAGCAAGACCAACTCGCCCGATATGGCATCGCGGCGGCTGACGTTTTGGATTTCGTTGCATCGATCGGCAACGTGAAGGTCGGCGAGATTCGTCAGGATCAGGTGCGGTTTTCGCTGACCGTGCGCCTTGCGGACATTTATCGACGTGACCCTGAACGCGTCGGTAAGCTACTAATTCCGACAGCGAAAGGCGATCGCTTGCCTCTGTATCGTTTGGCGGAGCTACGAATTGTCGACGGCCCGTCTTCAATCAACCGCGAATGGAGTAAGCGGCGGCTCACGGTGCAATGCAATGCCCGTGGTCGCGACATCGGTAGCTTGGCAAAAGAAGTTGAAGAGCGAATCGCAACAGACGTGGAACTTCCAACTGGGTACTTTGTACGTTTCGGCGGGCAGTTCGAGCATCTCGAACGTGCTGGAAAGCGATTGATGCTCGTCGTACCGCTTGGGTTGTTGTTGATCTTTTTACTTCTTTATTTCACGTACGGGCGCATCACCGATGTGCTTCGCATCTTCGCAACGCTTCCTTTGTCAGCGATCGGGGGGATTGTTGCGCTGCACTTACGCGATATGCCTTTTAGCGTGTCGGCTGGCATTGGGTTTGTTGCGATGTCTGGTGTGTCGGTGCTGGGTGACATGGTTTTTGTTTCGTTCCTTCGTGGATTGCTTGAAAAGGGGCGACCACTTTCCAATGCAATCCGCGAAGCCGCCTTGGCCAGAGTACGCCCAGTCTTGATGACCGGCTTGGTTGCGAGCCTCGGATTCGTACCCATGGCGCTGAATACTGGTGTGGGTGCGGAAGTGCAACGTCCCTTGGCGACAGTTGTCATAGGGTGCGTGGTGACATCTACGATGCTCACGCTTCTCGCTTTGCCAGTGTTTTATTCGTTGCAACGCACTAACCGTTATCCGTCAGATTAATCTTCGTCAAACAGTCGTCGGACCTGACCCCATCGTTTGTCCACCTGTTATGTTAGAGTCTCTCCATCTGACGCTTACCCCATTTCTGTACCAATCGTAACGAGAAAATCGGGATGCTCTTCGGTTATGGTTTTCTGGCTTGCATTGGAGATTTTGGCGGGGGCTGGGTTCCCCAACGAGTCATGGGGACGTGTTTCGTTGTAATGCTTGCGCGAGTTTTCTTTCATTTGACGCGATATTTCTTCATCCCTTGAAAAGCCGTCAATAGATTGACGCCCATATGTTGAGAAACGCTCAGCGGTCGCTGCATTTCTTGGTGTTTAGCGATGCGCCTCGCTCCTGATCCAAAAGTGAGGTCGGACTCGCCATCTCAAGTATCGTTCGCACAACTCAAGCTGACGCTGTTTTCCACGGTTTTGGTTCTCCGGGAAGAGGGCGAACAATCATTTCTGAAGACTGACCTCAGTGACTTCCGGTGCCACATGATGGCACCGCGTGTTCACATCGGCGGAGTTCCACCTGTAAGGCAGAATCGTGCGGGCTCTGAACCCCAGCCAAAATCGCGTTTCTAGGATATTAGGGCAGGTATCTTAGATCGAGCGCAGCAGACTACGGAAACTCACGTTGATAAGCCGCATGTCAGACCATGACGGTGTCGTGCCTATGTCCATTGTCACGAAGCGTGTCCGGTGCCCACAAACTGGACGTCAATTCCGGCAGCCGACTACCGCGTCAGCGCGTCGCGAGGGTGGTCCACGGGTTTAAGGCGCGCGGCTCTACGCAGAGGTGTCCACCCATGAATCCTCAATCACCACCCGAAAAAGCTGACAGTCAAGACGCGATCGTTCACACACAAAGTGTGTGGCCCACGATGATCATCAGCGCTGTGGCCATGGCATTGGGAATGTCTGGTCCTATTGCGATCGGGGATGAAGGATCGATCGCGCCGGTCGTCGAACAAGCTGCCGCGCAATTGGCATGGCTCCCCACGGACGCACGGGCATTGGCCGCAGGGGTCGATCCGCGCCCCGGTGCCAGTTACGCGCTACCCAATGCTGGCGACATCGACCTGGATGATCCAACCGCGGTCTTTGCACATGTTTTTGCGAACCTTCCGGAAGATGTCGACGTGATTCCCACCGAGAACTACCTCTATTGGCGGTTTCATACCCCCAACAAATATGTTTGGGGCAACGTTCGCCTGGGTCCAGGATCGCGCGATTCAGGCCAACTTCATATTGGGTACTACGAATTCCACGAGGCGCTAACGGGTCCGGAAGACGCCAATCCGCGACACACCGTACTCGACGGGCAAGCGGGTATCAGCATCAATCGGATCGACGCATTCACCTATGATGTCGCATTTGAAGGAAAGACGGTTCGCTTTGCCTTGAATGAAGTTCCGCAGGGTCTTCCCACCGCGTTTACGCTTCCAGAGGACGATCAGTTCGTGATGCGCACCCACGATGAATCGGGTCAGCGGTTTCATTTGCTGTTCAACGAACGAACTGAGAACTTCATGTTCGTTGCCGATGAAGACGATGGCGCCATTGCTGACGCGGTTCCCATGGGTGATGACCTTTCGCTCGATCTATCCACTGGATTTCTGTACTTGGTCGATCATGATAACTTCGACCGCAAAGTATTGCTTGCAGTCTATCGTCGAAACACCGCTCAAAACAACTACTTTGACGGACCGGCAGATCAACTCTCAGACAACTACATTTCTGCCGTTCCCGAATACCGCGAATACTTGAATCGTGCCTATCCATTCACACGTGGCGTCATCGATCAATTCGGGTTTTATGTCAACGATCCGGAGAATCGAATCGCAGTCGCCCCGTACTACAGCTACAACACCGTGGCGGAAGTCGAGGGGATGCTGGACGTATGCGCGGCGCGCGGAGACGCTGCCGACATCTTGGCCTGCATGATTCCCGGCGGGTATCACGATGCCGAACACACACTTGATTTCAAGTTAGATGCACGCGACGCGCTCCAACCGCTGGACGGTCAGCCAGGTCTTCCTGCGAACACGTTTCCCGAGCCGGATAGTGCGGCGATGCGCGGGGCGGGTATCGTCAATCGGGTCGATCTATTCGTCGAAGACTGGGAGGGGGCTGACCCGTTGGGTGCGGGTGGTTGGGTTGCGAACGGGTTGTGGCATTTGGTGAGCAATCCACCGACGCTGTGCCCCCCGGCAGACAGTTTCTCCAGTCCGACCACGAGCGCATACTATGGTGTCGATGGGACTTGCTCATACGATGTTCCCGGCGTCACTTCAGGTCAACTGACCTCACCCGTGATTCCCGCAATTCCACCCGGTGCGGTCCTCGAGTTCAAGCAGCGGCGCAACACTGAAAACGCCTGCAATTTCTACGATCTATCGGAGGTTTACATTTCCACCAACGGAATCGACTTTGAGTTGCTCTTTGAGACCTGCGACGAAGCCAACATGTGGGTCGACAGTGGTGCGATCGCGCTGGATGCCTACACCGGCGAAGATATCGCGCTACGGTTTCAATTCAACACGATTGATGGCGTTGACAATGGATTCTTGGGTTGGATGATCGATGACGTGAATGTGTACGTGGAGACGATCGTTCCACCCACGCCTGGATACCCGCCACCGCCGCCACCGCTGCGTCCGAGACATGCGGCGGGAACAACCTGGCATATACCGGGGCAGAGTTTTATTCCTCCGGGGAGCAAGCACGCGGCTGGTATTACCTGGCACCTGCCGGCGCAGTCCTTCGTTCCTCCAGGGACGATTCACAATTCGGGTGTGACCTGGCATGTGGGCGGTGCGTCGTTCATTCCCAAGGGGAGCAAGCACGCGGCCGGCATTACCTGGCACATGTTTACCCTTACGTTCATTCCCCCGGGAAGCAAGCATAACTCGGGTGTGACGTGGCATGTGAACAATCAGACGTTTATTCCACCCGGTACCAAGCACGCTGCCGGTGTCACATGGCACCTGGCCAATGCCACGTTTATTCCCCCGAAATCGAAGCACAATTCTGGGGTCACTTGGCACGTCAACGGTCAAACTTTCATACCACCGGGCACCAAGCATGCGGCTGGCACGACTTGGCATGTTCCAGGGGCGAGTTTCATCCCACCCGGTAGCAAGCATAATTCCGGTTCGACTTGGCACGTTGGCGGGCAGTCATTCATTCCGCCGGGGACCAAACATGCGGCTGGCACGACTTGGCACATTGGTGCGGCGAGTTTTGTCCCGCCGGGCAGCAAGCACAATTCGGGATCGACGTGGCACTTTAACGGCCAGTCATTTATCCCGCCCGGAAGCAAGCATAACTCAGGTTCGACGTGGCATGTGAACGGTCAGTCCTTTATTCCGCCCGGTAGCAAGCACAACTCGGGTTCGACTTGGCACGTGAACGGGCAGTCGTTTATCCCGCCGGGCAGCAAGCACGCAGCCGGGACGACTTGGCATATTGCAGGGGCCAGCTTCATCCCACCCGGCAGTAAGCACAATTCGGGTTCGACTTGGCACGTGAATGGTCAGTCCTTTATCCCACCCGGTAGCAAGCATGCAGCCGGTATTACGTGGCACCTGGGTGGCATATCGTTCATTCCACCTGGAACGAAGCACAACTCAGGTGTGACATGGCACGTCGAAGGAGAGACGTTCATCCCACCGGGAAGCAAGCACGCGGCTGGTATTACTTGGCACTTGCCCAATATCACGTTTATTCCGCCGGGCACCAAGCACAACTCCGGTATCACCTGGCATGTGGCCGGCGAGACATTCATTCCGCCTAACGCGAAGCACATGAGCGGACTGACCTGGCATAAGTCTGGTGCGACGTTCCTGTTGGCCAATGTCAATGCAGCCTTCCAACCATGCGTGGACGACGGTGAATGTCCGGCAGAAGAGTGCTTCGTGGGTTCGTGCAATGCGGTCGATGGAACGTGCGAGCTTTTCCCGGATCCGGGGCAGTCGTGCGATGACGGTGATCCGAACACGCAAGCAGATACCTGCGATCAGAATGGCGCATGTGTTGGTGAGAGCATTCCGGGCACGCCTTGCGATGACGGCAACGACTGTACGGTGGGTGATGTGATTCAACCGACAGGAGCTTGCGCAGGTAGTTTGGTCCTGGGCATGGCGTGTGACGATCCGAATCACTGTGCGATTCCGGGAACAGGAGCGTGTCAACCCGATGGCATGTGTCGCGGAATCATCGACATCGGTGCGACTTGCGACGACGGTGACGCTACGACTCTCTTCGATTTCTGCAATGAAGAGGGCGCATGCAGCGGGCAAGTAGACTTGGAGTGCGACGATTTACTGGCCTGCAACGGTGAAGAAATCGCCGACCCGCTGGAAGGGTGTCTGCCCGGTGAACCGCCTGCTTGCGGCGATGTTTGCAGTGGCGAAGTCGGATTGTGCGATGATGCGACCGGCTGCGTCGCCGATGGTGCCCTCATCTGTGACAACCCAGACGATGATTTTGAATCGTTCTGCGAAGCCGAGTTGCAGGCTTGCGTTGATACGCCTGTTGATTGCGACGATGGCAATCCCTGCACGGACGACTTCGCGGACTCAGGGGGAACGTGCCTCCACGTTGCTCTGCCTGACGGTGAAACATGCGATGATGGAACGGCGTGTACCACGGGAGATTCATGCATCAGCGGCGAGTGCGTCGCAAGTGGAACGGTCGAGTGTGGTCCGTGCGGCGACTGCGACCCGGATACAGGCCAGTGCGCTCTGGTTGGCAGCACGGACGGCGACAACGATGTGGACCTGGACGACCACGCCCATCTGTTGTCATGCATGGATGGTCCCGGTGGATTAACCAGCGATCCGTCCTGCGGTTGCTTCGATCGGGATGCCGACAATGACATTGATCTGATTGACTTCGCTGAGTTTCAGGTCAGCTTTACTGGATCGCTGGATCTGCCATAGGCTAACCAAGGAATGGTGTGACAATCACACGGGTTGCTCCTCCTCAATGTCGAAACCGTGGCCAGTGAGAGTCCTACTGATGCTTTGAATAGCCGGCTGAGATGTGCTTCGCTTCGCACGTCTCAGCCGGCTTAATTGCACCATCGCACGAAACGTATTCGGCCACTCGAGTTCCCGGCGAGCGCCCCTAACCCTGCGGGCAGTGTGCCCCAACGGGAACTGCGTTGCTAACTGTCAAACTTAATTCCAAGGGGCTGCTTGCTATGATGGGCAGCGGCACAGCGCGGCGCAATCAGTGGATCATAAATCGCTATGAGCCCATCCTTTCCAGGGCTTCACTTCACGAATGCTGAGAGATTCTCGCAACATCAGTAGAAACGCACGCGCTGAGTACGTTTAGGTGCCTGGCAGCCGTTACCTTTGTCGCAGCGAAGCATGACTGCGCTCAGTCGTAACCGAGTCCCCGGCAGGCAGCCTTGGTTGGAACTTTGCTTCACCTGCAGAGTCGAAGACCACGCCTACAATTCGGAAAAGCATTTTGGGTTTAGCGTATCTTGTGAAACATTGATGCGCGAGAGTCCGGCCTTTCTCAAGGGGGCCGTGAGATGGCTGAGTGCTTGCCCGATGGTTGTCAAAGTGATTTCAACGGGATCGTCAAACAACGCAAGACGTCGTACCAGGGAGAGGAGCGGTGGGTAAAGCAGCGGTTCGCCGCCGGTCAAACGCACATGTCATATCCCGTGAGACGAGGACAACCATCGCACGAGTTCAAATGCAAACGATTGATCGATTCTGTTCTGAGAGGAACGTGCGCCCGCTGGTACGCAATACCGACACGCAAGATTGCAGTGGTCGGTCAGCGACAATCGGAGGTGATCAATTTCGCGACCACATCCATCGATCATATGGATCTCCTTTGTAGCGTACCCTCAATCGGAAACAAAATCGCAGTATCGCCAACAACGCCGGTGACCTCAGCTGCAACACAAAGCGGTCAATACAAAACGAAGGCAGCGGCGATTACCATTCAAAGGATTCTGCCAATGATCTAACGAATTTCTACTTCGACTCGAACGGGCGTTCCAACTCGTTGGAGCAGTTGCTTACTTTTGACCGCGGATCTTGATGTTGCTCCGTCGATTCGATACGTCGTGGAGAGTCGTGTCCGCCAAGAAATATTCATACTCCCACTTGACTCTTTTCCAACGATCATGACCGGCACATGGGTCGTCATCACTGCACACGGCGTTTCCAAAAGGGCATCGACTCGGGGATGCTGCGACGGATTCGAAAGGGCTCAGCACTTCCTTAAGCCGAATGTCTTTGGGGTCACGTGCTGCGCGAAATCCGCCGCCCTTTCCGGGAGATGCCAGAAGAACACGCACGCGCACCAGTTCTCGGAGAATGTTCTGGAGATATTTCGGGGGCACGCATAATTCGTCAGCGATCCGGCGACCGGGGACGGGTTCGCCAACCGGTTGCTGAGCCAAAAAGACGGCAGCCCTCAATGCGTATTCGCTTGTGCGTGAAAGCATGGGCGCTCCCTACTCAATAATGGATCCAATTGTCCATAAGTATGTCGATATATAGGCTCAGATCAAGGGTTTCGTGCGTTCTGAATGTGCTCAAATACGACGCAATGGCAGCCTATCTTCCCGTGATTGCCGAGTTAGGATTCGCCCGAGATCCCTGTTTCTCACGGGCACTGTAGGTCTAATGCCTTATTTAATAGATGTTTATGGCAGTACGTTGTGATTTGCCTTGTTCCGAATCACTTTCTTGGACATGCCGCCATAGTTGACGCGGAGCGTTGTCCAAGGACACGGGTTTTCTCTTGACATACAGCCATTTAACCATATAGGTATGGTTAAATGGCTGACGCAGCGATAGTGGAGTTGGTCGCATGATCTCACTAACCGGCGAATACGCGATTTTGGCGACAGTCTATCTGACTAGACATTCAGACGAATGCCCTCTGCCTGCCAGACGCATCGCCGAGGATCTTCAAATACCCCGAAAGTATCTGTCGAGTGTGCTTCACGATCTTGTTCGGGCGGGTGTACTTGTGGCTTCACCGGGGAGAAGTGGCGGCTATCAGATGCAGCGCGAACCCAAAAACGTGCGACTTCAGGAGGTCCTAGCGCCGTTCGAGTCGATGGCAGCGAAACGCGCCATTTTCCCCTTCGGTGATATTCAATGCAGTGATGACAATCGCTGTGCCGTTCACAAGCGGTGGAACTGCATCGATGCCGCTTATCGACACTTTATGGAAGAGACGTCTGTCTACGATGTCTCGATCGCCAAGTCAGCATCGGCTGAGTGTGTAGAGGGCCAGCAATAGAAAAACACGTGGCGAAACACAATCGCGACAAGCGTAGCGCCTTAACGGCTTTCTCGCTTATGTGATGTTCGGCACATATGGAAACTTTGTTAGCGATTCGGTGCGAATATGAAACTGCGGCATAACGGTCACCTCTTGATTTCAGATCGTCCGAACGAAGCTGAATCGACGCCAACTGGGTTTAATCGGCGTGAGTTTTTGAGCGAATGGGAAGCGCAGTCTGGTATTGCCAACCAAGCAATGAAGGGGCGGCGAATCTAATTTCGCCCGATCGTTTCATGCAGCAGTTTCAAGTCGAAATCCCGAACGACGAATATTGGCGAAAGCAGGTCAAGTGTCAGTACGCCTGTCCTGTGAACACCGACGCACGAGGGTACGTTCGCGCCATCGCCAGCGGCGACTTTGAATCCGCCTATCTAATTGCGAGGGGTCCGAACCCATTGGCCAGCATTTGCGGCCGTGTTTGCGGTGCCCCTTGTGAGGCGGCTTGTCGACGCGGCGACATCGACGCCGCCGTATCCATTCGCGCCCTCAAACGCTTTGTCACCGAACGATACGGTGCGGAATCGTTCAGCAAGGAAGCCCTCAAGCCCATCGAAATGTTGCGCCGCATTTTTGCGGGTCGCAAATCGCGGGAATGTCTTGGTGGTGAGGAACTGACTGCGATCGGTGATGAATCCAACGACAACTTGCGACGGCCCAGCGTTGGAAAGAAAGTCGCGATCGTGGGATCTGGACCAGCCGGTTTAGCCTGCGCGCACGATCTTGCCCTCCTTGGGTATCAACCCACTGTGTTTGAAATGGAACCTGTGCCCGCGGGCATGCTGGCGGTGGGTATTCCGGAGTATCGGTTGCCGCGTGACTTGATCAAAGCCGAAGTTGAGGTGATTCGATCGCTGGGCGTTGAGTTCGTTTGTAACACGCAGGTAGGGAAAGACATCTCGCTCGCAAAGATCCGGACGGACTACGAGGCGACCGTAATCGCTGTTGGCGCGAAG
>BQJS01000089.1 GCA_021604825.1 Phycisphaerae bacterium
CTTGCATATAACCTGGTACTCGCTGGCAAGTTGGCTGCCGACGCCGAGGAAGACGGTAAACCGGTCGAAGCCAAGTTAAGCGTTTCCGGGCTTTGCATCGAGATCAATGCCCGAAACACACGCGCCGCCGAATCGAAGTAGGTCGGTAGATACACGTCGTGACGCACCACGAAATCGTTCCGTCGGTATAGGACATGCCATGACCACGTCATCACCGCACATGAATTTACCGAGTAATGCGGGCCACGATCGCATTTTGGGACACGCGATTACCTTCGCCGACGTGTTGCTCGTCCCGCAACTATCCGACATCGCGCCGAACGAAGCCGACATACAAACCCGCGTGACCCGCAACATCACCATGAACATCCCGCTGCTCTCTGCGCCGATGGATACGGTGACCGAATCACGGTTGGCGATCGCCCTCGCGCAAGAAGGCGGCATGGGCATCATCCACCGCAACATGAGCGTCGAAGATCAGTGTCGCGAAGTGCGTAAGGTCAAGCGCAATGAGAGCGGCATCATCATCGACCCGGTGACCTTGCGACCCGAACAATCCGTCCGCGAAGCCCAAGACCTCATGCGGATGCACAACGTCTCGGGCATCCCCATCACCGAACCCGACGGAAAACTCGTCGGCATTCTGACACGCCGCGATTTGAAGTTCCTCGAATCACCCGACCTGAAAGTTTCCGAAGTGATGACCCGCGACAATCTCGTTGTGGGCAACAACCAGATGTCACTCGATGAGTCGGATCGCATCCTCAAGTCCGCCAAGGTCGAGAAACTCTTGCTGGTCGATGACAAATTTCATCTCACCGGCTTGATCACGATGCGGGACATCGAGCGGAGTCGCGAATTCGGTCACAGTTGCAAAGATGATCGCGGCAGATTGCGGGTGGGGGCGGCCATCGGCGTCCACGACTACGAGCGGATCGAAGCACTCATCGCCCACGATGTCGATCTCGTGGTGATCGATACCGCACACGGTCACAGCAACAACGTCATCGAAACCATCAAGACCATCCGCCAACGTTACAACATCGAACTCGTCGCTGGTAACATCGTCACCGCCGACGCTGCCCGCGATTTAATTGATGCCGGGGTCGATGGACTCAAGGTCGGCGTGGGACCGGGCAGCATTTGCACAACGCGAATCGTCAGCGGTGTCGGCGTTCCGCAACTCACCGCAATCATGGACGTCACCGCTGCCGCCTCGCCGCACGACATTCCGGTGATCGCAGACGGCGGCATTCGTCACAGCGGCGAAATCACCAAAGCCATCGCAGCTGGAGCCCATTGCGTGATGCTCGGCTCGCTGTTTGCCGGTTTGGAAGAATCACCCGGCGAATCGGTCACCTGGCGCGGCAGACGTTTCAAGGAATATCGCGGAATGGGCAGCCTCGGCGCAATGGTCAAAGGATCAGCCGCCCGATACGGGCAAGCCGCCAACGCCGCGACGCAAAAACTCGTTCCCGAAGGCGTCGAAGGTCGCGTCCCCTATCGTGGGCCCCTCACCGACTTTGTGTATCAACTTGTCGGCGGACTTAAATCCGGAATGGGCTATTGCGGAACGCCCACAATTGACGATTTGCGGACAAGAGCGAGATTCTGTAGCGTGTCCCCTGCTGGCGTGGCAGAGTCGCACACGCACGACGTCACCATCACGAGAGAATCGCCCAACTATGCGATCGAACCGCCATCCAATTTGTAATGCCAACCGCGTTAGTCGTAGCCTGACCTTGCTGCTGACCATCGCCGTTTGCGGTTGCAGCGAATACGTCAATCCTTGGACCGACGAGATGATCTCCCATGAATACGTGACCACTGCTTCGGTGGAAGGCGTACGCATGGCGAGCGCCCCTACGGAACCGGTCTCCCGTTCGTTTCAGCAAACGCTCGTCAGCCCGCAAGATGGTACGGTTGGACACTTCCCGCTCGGGTGGGAAGATCCATTTGAAGATCGCGGCAGCGACGACGGGCAGTTTGCATGGACGGCAGAAGACTACTTTGCGATGCCTTATGGGTATGGCCGTTTCATCGTCAACACGATTGGCATCCCTGCGAGCGTGATCGTGCAGGCTCCCGTGCCGTTGATGGGAAGCGACGGGATTACCAGCCGACAATTTCTGGGTCTCGATCACGACGCCGAATGGTTGCCAGCCGGGAGATCATCAACACCACCCGACATTCTTGAAGTCGGTTCGATCCCATCCAGCGCAGTTGATTCAGGAAACGTGGAATCAGGTAACGTCGAAACAGAGAATCTTGAACCCGTCGAATAAGGGTCGAAATCATAGGTCGCGGCCAATCGCATGATGACGGACCCCAACCCCCACGCCCATCCGAACCTCAACGATCAACCTTCATACCCGCCCGACGAAGAGCTTACAACGGAACTGATCGAAGACGTCAGCTTTGACGATCGCACGCCGTACGCCCTTGCGCGCGAGTCGGGCAGGCGTGGCTACTTCAAGATGTGCCGTTGGGTCTGGTCGGCAGGCAAGTATCGGCTGACCCACTTGTGCTTGTCGCGACCATCCGTCCATTCGCGGCGCTTCGCTCGAATCAATATTCTGTTTTTTTCCATTGCGGCGACGCTCTGCATCTTTGCCAATGCAGGATGGCACCAGGTGCGTGTCGGTCCGGGAATGGAATTCGCTTCGACAACGCCGACCGGCAAGGGTTGGGTGGAATGCGTCACCCGTCCGTTCCCCACGCCCACCGACTTCGCCGACTCGGTCATCGTATCCAGCGTTTGGTTCAATGCGACGTGGGCTGCGCTTGCTGCTGGCATTGGCCTTGCGATCACCATGGTGTTTGGGATGTTGCTGGTGGGCCTATGCGGATCACTCGCCCACCGGAGCCTGCTGCCCGAACACCGTATCGAATCGCGACTGCGTTGTGGCATCCACTATGGAACGAGTTGGCTGCTATTTCCGATCGTGGCGATCATCGTCTTGTGCCTGCGGCCATTGACTATTCTTGGCGCGGTCGCCGGTTGGCCGATGGTACCCAGCACGCTCGTGGTGGATGCCTGCGCCCTGCTGCTGGCGACGCTCGGATTGATGCTGGGTTGGTTCTGGCTTATCCGGTTGGGCGGAACCGTCCCGAAAGGCTCGCGAAAACCGGCCAACCGTTTCTTCGTATTCTGGGCACCAATCAGCATGGTCATCGTGACCGGAGGAATTGTTTACGGTTTGTACATTCTTTCCATCGAATTGCCCCAACGTTTGAATCTAAACTGGTAGAATCCGCCGCATGTCCAATGCCACCATTGCCGTTCTCGACTATGGCAGTCAGTACACGCAACTGATCGCCCGCCGGGTGCGCGAACACCAGACGCACAGTCTGATCTTCGCGCCGGAAACGACCGCCAGCCAACTCGCCGAGCACAACATCGTCGGGATCATCCTTTCCGGCGGACCGTCAAGCAGTTATGACGAAGGTGCGCCGCAGTGCGATCCCAGTCTGCTCGAAATGAACGTCCCGATATTGGGAATCTGCTACGGCATGCAGGCATTGGTTCGCGCGCTCAAGGGCGATGTCGCTGCAACCAGTCGCCGCGAATATGGCCGCACGCAACTCGAAGTCGTCAAGCCCGACAAACTCCTTGGACACTTGCCGACTCCGTTTACCGTCTGGATGAGTCATGGCGACATGGTCGAGCGTGTGCCCGATCAATTTGAAACCATCGCTGCGACCGGCAACTGCCCCATCGCAGCCGTCCGCCACAAAACCCGCGAGATTTACGGTCTGCAATTTCATCCGGAGGTGTCGCACACGCAGCACGGCACGCAGATCATTCGCAATTTCCTGAGCGAAGTGTGCAAAGCCCCGATGGATTGGGTGATGGGCCATGTGGTGCGCAAGTCGATCGCCGACATCAAGGCGCAAGTCGGCGCTGACGATCGCGTGATTTGCGGGCTTTCCGGCGGCGTCGACAGCAGCGTGACTGCCGCCCTTCTGCACGAAGCGATCGGTGATCAACTGGTATGCGTCTTCGTCGACAATGGCCTCTTGCGCAAAGGTGAATTGGAACTCGTCGAGTCGACGTTTCGCGAACACTTTGCGATCGACCTGCGGGTCGCCCATGAAATCGAAAGATTCTTAAGCGCCCTCAAAGGCGTTACCGATCCCGACCAGAAGCGCCGCATCATCGGAAAGACATTTGTCGATGTTTTCAAACTGGCCGCTTCCGAAATCGAGAACGCCAAGTTTCTAGCGCAGGGAACGCTTTACCCCGACGTCATCGAGTCCGGCGCGGGTCCGCATGGAAAATCGGCGAGTATCAAGCTCCATCACAACGTCGGTGGATTGCCCGCCGAGTTGGGCTTCGAGTTGATCGAACCGCTGCGCGACTTGTTCAAAGATGAAGTGCGCCGCATGGGCGAACACCTTGATCTTCCGCCCGACATCATCTGGCGACACCCCTTCCCCGGACCGGGGTTGGCCGTCCGCATCATCGGCGAGATCACGCCCGAGCGCGTCGACATCCTGCAGCAAGCCGACGCCATCACCATCGAAGAGATTCGAGCGGCTGGCTGGTATGACAAGATTGGCCAAGCGTTTGCGGTGCTCCTTCCGATCAGCACCGTCGGCGTGATGGGCGATGCCCGCAGTTTCGCGGGACAGCAAGTAATCGCGATCCGCTTTGTCGAAACGACGGATTTCATGACAGCCGACTGGGTGCGGGTGGACTACACAGTCTTGGAACGCATTTCATCGCGGATCATGAACGAGGTCTCCGGCATCAATCGCGTGGTCTACGATGTATCCGGCAAGCCGCCTGCGACGATCGAATGGGAATAGGCAGTGAATGAGAGTTGCCAGACACCGCAAAGCGGTTATCACCTCCGTCAATTCGAGAACGTGGGCAGACTCGGTAAAGTCTGAGACGATTTCGACGGCCCAATCCCGATTTTGACTCAATCAAAACAGTCTTGACGCCGATTCTTACAGTATGCTAGTCTCGCCTGAGAATCGTCACTTCGCACCTTCTACCAAGAGATAAGCCGTTGCGTTTGCAAACGTATTGGGGGGAACCCGGTCCGTTCGGAGATGAATGATGGATATTCAAAAAGATGTGCGCACGCTGCAGGACTTCGTTGTCGATTCGGAAAACGTGATCCGTGACATTCAATCGAACCAGCGCCCCGTGATGGTCACGAGCAATGGCAAACCTGGCGTTGTGATTATCCCCGCCGAACTAATGTCAACCAGATTCAAAGCCCTCAAAGCCATCTGCGACTTATCAACCGTCTAGCTCATCACCGCCAGTATCATTACCGCCGGCCTCGTTCTCATCGCGGCTTACATCCTCATCGTGGTTTACATCGCTACTCTTATGCTTGGCTTTGGGCGGCTTGGTCAGGAGCGATACCTGCGACCAGATCGAGAAGTACAACAGCACCACCGACGCCAACACCCTGATCCACCACACCACCGGGCTGACCCTTGGCTTGATCGTCACCGGGTTGATCTGCGATGAAATCGTCAACTCAACTGCCCCACCCGTCGCAACCATTTTGAAATAGCCCAGCACACCGCCTGGCGGATATTCCGTCTTAAGGTACTCGTTGATGAACCCGTGCAGTTCGGTTTGAATCTCTTCGACTTTGCCGCGCGGTTTGCGAACCTTTTTGTTTTCAATCGCCGCCCGGACGAAGTCTTGCGGGTAATCGACGGCTTCCTTGGTGACTGCGATCGACCAGCACACCAGCGATACGACGACCGTTGCAACAATGGCGTTGGGACGCGGAACGATCCGAGACTTGTCGGCTGATCGATACATCGCCGCACCGATGATCAAACCGAACAGCATAAAGAAGAACAACCCCAGCATCGCGATCAATGACAGCGCGTAAGACAGCAACGTGTAGCCGAGCGCCGATGCCACAATCAACCCGACGACCGTCGGAATCACGATGCTCCCTGACCTTACTGGTTTCGATTCTCCGGATGCTGAATTCAAGACGTTTCCTTTATGCTCGATTGCTTGAGCCAAGTGCGAGTCGATCAAATTCTTGAATCATGAAATCGTCCTCAGACGACCCCAACTTCGAGCCCACGCGCGATCCGAAATCCCAGCCAACAGCCCACCAGGCACAGCAGGACGCTACCCGCAACGTTGAGGACTGCAAGCAAGTACTCCCGCTCGAAGATCAGTTGAACCGTGTTGAGCGAGAACGAGCTGAACGTTGTGAAACCACCCAGCACCCCAACCGTCAACGCCAACCGATGCACCTGCGATACCGACGAACTTTCAAACCGAACGCTCAGGAACCCGATGGCCATGCACCCCAGGACGTTCACCAGCATCGTGCCGATGGGAAATTTCTCTGCGCCAATGAGCCGCTGAGCGCCAGCCGCCATTGCAAAACGCAACATGCTACCGACCGCGCCGCCCAGACCGATCCATCCCGTTTGTATCAAAAACGATCCCAATGGCGTCGACCTCGTTTATCGATTCACCGTGCCCCAGCCCGCGATACGATGCCACCAAAGCACATGCTTGGGCTATCTTCGAGTATCTTTGAAATGCTTGCAACATTCTGTACGCTGCCGCCATTCGCGACAAATGAGCTTGCACGCACCGGCGCGGCTGTGAAATGGTAATTTGGATCAATTCGTATCGGGGAAGCGATGAACAATCAACACGATGAGACGTTGGCGGCGATTGCTGAAGCTAGGTTGCTCGCCATCTTGCGGACGACCGACCAACAGCGTGCCGACGATGCAGCCAATGCCGTGATCGACGGCGGATTCAAGCTCGTCGAATTCACGATGAATACGCCGGGGGCACTCGAATTGATCGGCAAGTACGCTCAGGATTCGCGCGTCGTCGTGGGAGCCGGCACGGTGCTGTCCGTCGAGCATGTGGAGCAAGCTATCGACGCCGGTGCCCGCTTCATCGTGTCGCCGCACACCGACGCCCGCGTCATTGCAGCCACACGCGATCGAGGGGCGGTCAGCGTTCCGGGGGCGTATTCCCCGACTGAGATGATGCAGGCCCACGATGCCGGTGCCGACATCATCAAGCTGTTCCCATCCGCCGCCGACATCGCCCAATACGTTCGGCAACTCGTTGGCCCGCTGCCGCATTTGAAGATTCTTCCGACGGCTGGCGTGACGCCTGAGAATTTCCAAGCCATCCTTGGCGCCGGGGCGTTCGGGGTCGGATTCGTCAGTTCGCTATTCACGCCCGAGGATATCGCTGCGGAGAATTTTGAAGCGATCAAACGGCGGGCTGAGTCGATTGTTGCCGCGCATCTAGAATCGCGCGGCTAACCGCAGCGGGGTCGTCGCTTCCGACGATCGCTGAGCAGACAGACACGCAGTTGGCACCGGCGCCGAACACCTCACCTGCGTTGTCGGTATTGATCCCACCGATGCCCACCTTGGGAAGCGCGGTGATTTCAGCCACCTTGCGCATGCACGCCGGGCTGGCAGTGTCGGCGTCGGGTTTCAGCGATGTCGCAAACATTGGTCCGACAGCGATGTAGTCCGGGTGCGATGACACCGCCGCCCGCGCTTGTTCGACCGAATGCGTGCTGATACCGATGAGTTTGTTCGCCCCCACAATTTGCCGGGCAGCTTCAACCGAAATATCATCCTGCCCCACATGCACACCGTCAGCCCCGCTTGCAACTGCGATGTCGCATCGATCATTGACAATCGAAATCGCCCCCGCGTCGCGGCAACATTCGACGAACCCGCCGGCACGGTCCAACAACTCCGCGTCGCTCAAGCCCTTTTCGCGCAGCTGAAAGCAGCAGCGCTCCACCGCATCAGTCACACGTTTGATCACGTCGCGCCACGGGTGTGCGCAAATCGCCTCGGTGATCAAAACGTAGAGTGAAACGTCAGCAAATGCCTGCCGCGCCCGCATCGTCAGGCACAACTCCTTTTCGATGTCATACCCGCTGTAGCGAAGCTGCTCGACACGACGGGCCATCGCTTCATCAAACGTCTTGCCGTATTCCTCGATCACCCGCAGCGCCTCACCAAGACGTTTTCCCGCCGCCCGCACCACGGACTCGATGTCGCTTCGTCGATACTCGCTCTTCGTCTCGTTGGTTGTACCAACGTCGCCAACCGTGTCCCTCGCCAACATCAACGCATCGGCATCACCCATCGCCACAGCCGCTGCCAACCCGTGCCGCATGTCTTTGAGGCGCTTGGCCAGCGCCTCGTCGTCGAGCGCGAAGCGCGCGTAATCCTCCATCACCCGAAGGGCTTCTCGGGCACGGTTAAAGTTGGCGTCGATGACGCGGGCAACAGTGGGGTCCATGCTTCGACCTTTGACTTTCTGCAACAGGGTTCGTGTCTGACCAGGGTCGCGATCACCCGGAATTCTGACCGAAAATTCCAAGTCTGATAATACCACAATCGCAGCCATACCGGTGCCGCGAGACGGCCCCATCGTAATTCAGCACCCCGAAAAACCATGCATTCGGCGATATTATCGCCCCAAACGAGCCACCCGCTCAACCCTCGGATAAGCCCGCCCAATTCAAAAGAAAAGTACGCGCCGATGGCAACCGAGAAACCATTGAGCGATGGTGTCTGTCCGAAAAAACACCCGCTCATTGGGGTCGAGATCGAGATGAGGTCATGGGTCAGGCGAGGCATGGAGCTACTGGGAGGGGCTGTTGCAAAACTGCGACGGTCCAGCCGAACCGCGCGCCCAACTAACACCATGAAAGAGTTTCCGCTGACATTCCAGACGGTTCACCAAGGCAACGAAATTGCGCGCGAAGTGGCCAACCGCGACGAATTGATTGCACTGCGTAGTGAACTCGAGTTGTTGATCTTGAGTCGCGCGGGTCAAGGTCGCCTGGCCTGCATCGCCCTTTCAAATTCAGAAGCATTTGAAGATCCCAGGGCACCGGAAGAATTCCACAACATCCTGGTCGACGCGCTTCACCCACGGGTGGCGAAGACCATTGAAGAAATCGACCGAGACTTTCCCGATGTCATCGGCGAGACTTGTCGGGATGTTATTGCCGAAGAAGCTGCATCGTTTCAAGAAGACGTCGCCGCTTGTCTCGACAAGAGTACGTCGAAAAGAGCCCAAGAACTTTCAAGAACCTACGCACTGTCGGTGGGACTCACACCGCCGAGCCAAAATGAGGTCGCGGAACCTCTCGACGAAAGCGAGATCACCATGAGCGAACAATCCAACGTCCCGAATCCCGCAAATGAAGATGACATCAGCGCGAGCCTGCCCACCGAATCGACTGACGAACAGGTCGAACAGCCAAAGGCCAAGGACCAACCGCTTCCGCAGGATTCAACCGAAGATCTCGCGATTGACAGCGCCGAAGGATTCGACGACGTCGAGGATGCGCTAAAAGCAATGGAATCCGATCTTGAAGAATTGCAGGCGCTCGCCGACGGTGACCTCGAAGCGCCGGCAACGGATGTCGAAAGCGCTGCACCAACCGACGCAGAGTTGGCGGACCAAGCGCAGACCGTCGAGCCCGAAGCCGCAGCCGAAGTGGCTGAGGAGACTTTCGAGACCGACGCAATCGCCGAATCAACGCCTGAAGTTCCAACCGACGACTTTCAGGATAGCAGCAATGAAGAGGCGAAAGTGCCTACCGAAACCGAAGTCGGTGACGAGGCTACAGTTCCTGAAGCCGCGCTGCCTGAATCAAACGTAGTTGACGCTACGTCGGAGGAAACAGCGGCAGTGGACTCAACGGAGCCAGCAGACTCGGTGGAGAATGATCCAAAAGCATCGATCGACGGGGCTGACGACCTCGATGAAGCCGACCTCGCCGCATCGCTCGTGGCGTTCAATGAAGCCATCGCCGAAATCGATGAAGTATCACCAGCCCCCGAGGCATCAATCCAAGCGAACCAGCAGGCGGCAGTAAACACAGCACCCGATGAAGCGCAGGCAGCGACCGCGTCAGATCGGCCGACGTTTCAATCACAGGGCCCGGCACGCCGCCCGATGTCGCAGCGAACCTCTACGCAACGTTCGCGTTCAAGCGAAGTGGAAATGTCGATCGGTAATTTCGCCGACTTCCTACTGAATGAAGTCAACGGCATGTGGGCCGAAGCGCGGCAGGGTCTCGACGACATCTGCACGGTGCGCGACGAGATTCAAGCCATCCGCGCCGAGGTCAGCCGAGTCCATCAGGAAATCAGCACGATGCGCGACTCGGTCATGTCCGCACGACACGACATCCGCAGCGTCCAATCGCAAATCCAAAACCAACGCGACGACGCCAACCGAGCCCGCCAACGTGCCGACAGCGCCGCCCTAGACGCCCAGTCTGCCTGCGACCGAGCAGCAGCAGCTGCCAGAGAAGCAGAATCAATGGCCACCCTAAGCCAACCAAGATAGAGCAATCATTGAATCGCCCCGTAGAAGGGTGCGGCTTACCGCACCTGTCATTCTTGGGTCTCGACTCTCTCGCCACATGGTTCCGCTCGCGAGTTGACACTCCAGGGTCAATGATTCTGAGCCACTCGCCTGAGAGTTATCCTTTGGCTTATTCAACACGAATTCGAGTAAACTCCGTGCCATGCGATTTAGGCGCGTTACTTTGATCTATTCTGTGTTCTTTCCTGAACTGGCCCTGTTGAAGGATCACCAAAGGCAGCGGCAGGCCATGTTGCGTGCGACAAGTCATATCGTTTGGTTGCAATGGGTCTTGGCGATCGCGGTTCCTATAGTGACGATTCCGATGTGGCGAATTGGCGTTCGCGCGATTCCGCCTCCGATGAACGATCATGTGCTCTTGCTATTGGCAATCGTGATGGGTCTAGTTTGGATATTTCTTCCGATGATCGCATACTACAAGAGCATTCAACAAAAAGTGCGAGAGCAGATAAGTTCACTCGGCGTCCCCGTTTGCATAAAATGTGGATACCAATTACAGGGAATTGCCGAGTCCCGTTGCCCGGAATGCGAACATGCGTTTGAGTTGGCGGCTGATATGCCGATTTCATCGGATGAATTGTTGTCTTAACGTGCGACATATTTGTGAGATGGTTTTGCGGTTCGGCCGATCAGTCATTGGTGCTTTGATTCTCGCCCAACAGAATCGTGGATGATCCGGCTTTGGCGAACTCAAACGACGACAGGAAAGACAACGAAAAACTGAAACCGCATGCCGCTGCTGCGATGAAGCGTCATCCTGAGTTGGCCGCCCTGGAGCACGATTGGCAACGCAATCAGGTGGCGAAGGTCAGTGCAAAGTCAGCTCCTTGGATCATGGGTTTGCTGACGTTTGGTGCGTACTTTGTTAGCATGGCCACGCTTGGCGATTTGCTTAGATTGATTGGCATCAAGAGTCCCGCCATTGCCGGTGGCATCTTTGGCTGCGCGGCGGGGGCCTGCGGATCGCTCTTGTACTTTCGATTGTTTAGAAAGCGAAACGCACGCTTGATTCGCCAGAAGATCAACGAATTCGGGATGCTGGTTTGCGTGGAATGCGGGTATCAGCTGAAGGGCACCACCGAATCCCGTTGTCCGGAGTGCGGGCAACCTTTCGCCGGAAGTGGTCCTGCTAACTCAGAATGAGTCGCAAGCCTTTCGCTCGGTGCAGGCGTAATCTGTGTCTGTACAAAGGGTGTGCGCAAAAAAAGAACCCGCCGAAGCGGGTTCTTTTAAAAAAATGCGGCAATCACCTAATCTCGCCTTGCGACTACCCTCGGCCGTATGGGCTTAACTGCCGTGTTCGGAATGGGAACGGGTGTGGCCCCACACGTAACGTCACCGCGACGGTGATAATACCAATCCTCGATGGATCGTCAAGGCGTGATTCTGTGTTTCTTTGTTTTTCGTAACGTGTTTTGAATGAACAAGTTATGGCGCTGCGGGCATGGCGGCGGGTTTGTCTTTTTTTCGCGTGACAAGCCGGAATTCGATTAGCTCGGGTTCGCCGACGAGCGAGACGCCTGCAGGCAGGCTGAATCGGGGGGTCGCGAATCGGAATTCGTCTGGATTGGCCTTGTCTTCAGCCGCGATGGAAATCACCCCATGCACCTTCTTTTCGCCCGCCAGGATGCGCTCGATGATCTCGGTGGGGGCTTTGATGGTGATGGTCTGAGTCAGAATCGCCCCGGCGTCTCGAACCTCGACATCGAACGCATTGAAAATGTCCATGCTCGCTTCGATTCTAATCGGGACGGCTGGCAACGTTTCCTTGCGGAATTGTTCTTTGAGTTGGGCTCGCAGCGTGACGTATTCCGGGTCCAGTTGCACGCTAAAATTGTTCACGATGGGGACCAACGGTACGACCTTCTCAAGCAACTTGCCACGCTCAGCCGTTCGAAGGTGCTCGTCTGCGTTGAGTATCACGATGCGAGACTCGTTTGGAATGTTCTCGAGGTCTAATTCTGAGAGCTTCACCGATACTTCGACTGGATCGACGGTTGGTTCGGTGTCATATTCCAAAGACCCATGAACGACTTTGATTTTCATCGTCTCCGTTTTGTCACGGATGACTTGGATTTCCATCGTGGGTGGTTTGACATCCTGGACGATGACATCTGGGAATCGAATTGCGTCGGCTGACAATTCCGAATCGAGCTTTAGCGTGTAAATACCTGACGCTCGTTCCGAGATGGGAAGTTCGACTCTCAATGGTCCGCTTCGATTCAGGTTTGCGATCGCGGATTTTGCGCCCGTGAACTTGACGGCGAATGCATCCTCGGTGGGTGACACCTTCTCGACGTGCATGTCGTCGATTCCGACAGCTTTGACCGAAATCGACACTTCAATCGTCTCGGTCTCGGACATCGACACGTCGGCGACGATCCAAATGAGCAAGGAGATAAACGACGACATTCCGATCAGTCGAAGTTGCTGCACGGTTAAGATCCCGTTTCGGTTTTGGCCAGCGAATCGGCGATGATTCCAATTTCCTGATTACCGGGTGCAGGGGCCGGGGCACTCGATTTGTCTTCTATTTCAGGGGATTCGGACTCTTGCGTCGTGGCATCCTGAGTGGTTTCTGCTGACGATGTTTCCGGGGTTGCAGGCGAATCGGTCCCAAGAATATCCGCAGCCAGCGTTTCCCGAAGCATTTCGGGAGACTCTTGGGCGATAAGCTTGCCACGGTTGGCGATGGAGATTGTCCCTGTCTCTTCACTGACGACGACCACCAGCGCGTCGGTTTCCAAGCTGACGCCGATCGCCGCTCGGTGGCGACTGCCGATGATCTGATTGCCGGGGTCGGCTTCGGATGTAGGGAACTCGCAACCGGCGGCTGCAATGCGCCCGTGGCTGATGATGACGCCAAGATCGTGAAGCGCCGAACCGGGCCAAAAGATTGTTTCAATCAATTCGGGGGTCGTATCGGAGTCGATCGGAATTCCGGACTCGACGAAGGCGCCCATCGGGATACGGCGCTCGATGGCAATGATCGCGCCGATTTTTCGACGCGACATGTTGCTGCACGCGCGGACGATCGGTTCGATCACGCGGCTCGTTTCTTCGGTGCGCGAACGCCTGGTCAGCGATTCGCCAATGCGCATCAACCCCCGGCGCAATTCCGGCTGAAATACAACCAACGTAATGAGAAACGAACCCCCAACGAAGAACGGATAGAGAACCACAATACGACTGAGTTCCAGGACATGGGCAATGAGCGCCAACCCCAGGAATGCAATCAGGATCACCAATACCGCTTGCAGCAACCGTGCCCCGCGCGTCCCTTCGAGAAATCGAAGGATGAAATAGATCACCGTGCCGATCAAAAACAACTCGATGACCGCTCGCAACGACCACCATTCGCCGTTTCTTAAACGCTGGGCGTACATGTCGATCAATGGGACTCGGGTGGCTTGCGAAATGAGATTAAACGCCAGCATCGATCGATTCCGAATAGGATTGTGCAGAACTCAAACCGCGCTTGATGTCGCGCCGGAGGAACCGAACGAACAGGCCTCTGCTCGACGTCGCCAATTCTCGCTCAACTTTCGGATCGGGCGATGGGCGAAAATTGTGCACGGGTTCTTAGTCTAAGTCTATTTACAATATAGACCTGCGCCAAGTGACCGTCGATCATCAAAGTTCAATTCAACAGGCCAGAATTGGACGGGGGAATCGCTACCAGCGCTGGGACGTGCAACCTTCGCTTACGGAGATTGCGAAGTCGCGTCATGCACATCCATGAGAAAGACCATCGCCGAGTTGTTCGCCCATTCGCACCGGCCCGTGCTGCGCCAGTCACCGCTGACGCCACGATCGAGGATTGCATCGATCTCGCGGGCCACTGTTTCGCTGATCTCCGTGATGAGCAGATACTGGCCTGTTCCGGTGGCGGTATCTGTTCCTCGACCAATCAGATCGAATCCGACTGGGTGGGCAGGCCCTTCGTCAAAGCGATCGTAGATGCGGACGATCCCGCCGAAGGGATTCTCGACGCTGGACAGGGGGCGGTCGAAGTAAGGACCGTTCCAGTTGTGGTATTCCTGCTTGATGGAAAGCTGGTGTTCGTGGGTGGCGGTTGAGTTTGAAAACTCGCGGGCCAATCTGCCCGTGTCGGCATGGTGTGCCTGTACGCCGGTGCGCGTTGTGTCGATCAACTGAATCAAACGGCTGACCTTGGCGTCGCCAGCCGCTTCGGACAGTTGCGGGATGATCAGTGCGGCTAGGATACCAATGACAATCACGACGATGAGGATTTCCAAGAGTGTGAATGCCGCGTGCTGAAACTTGCGATGGCCCATCGATTCGCTCCGGGTTTGTGCGCTTTCAATTTCGCCCTCCGGTGCTTCGATCGATCGTCACCATGGGCGTACTGTATTCATCGCCCATCTGGCAATCGTTCTGGATTCAGCGCGCAAATGAAAAGAGGCACCACAAACAAAAAGAGGCAACAGTGTCGGTCGCTGACACCATTGCCTCCACTGGTTTCAATTCAATATCGGACGCACCGCATGCCTTGGACACGGTTTTCAACAACGGGCCGTCCAGTCTACTCGAACGATACGCCGATCATGTACCCGCCCAGCGCGGTTGACGAGTGGGCCACAGTGCCGACGACGCTTTCGGGACTGGAATCGAGGTGAATCTCAAGCCTCGTGTGAAGCGGGATGGGCTGCCTTGACAGAAAGCTCATGCCAGCTTCGCAGACGTTCCTGGTCCGCACGAAAAACGTCTCATGCTTGCTTCCCCGGGACACGTCGGTGGCGACGAGGGGTTCGTTCCATGTGATCCGCGCCGAATTGCGTTTCGAGAGATATGCGTCTTTCTCGCCGTACTGTTCGGCGGCGGCCACCCATTCTCGGACGACGGTTGATGGGTATTCGGTTGTGTCGTTTAGTGGGGCCATGGTTCGGACTTTCACGAAGGGCTGCGAAATCCATTATTCCGTTCACTAGATGATTCCGCTGTCGCAAGACATCGTCCACTGATTGAGAAATCAAACACGCAAAGTAATCTGATCCACTGGAGACTATGAGACGATGTCCTTCTGACGATTCCGTGGTCGGCAGATTATCGGGCAAGACGTTTCGTCAGGCTTGGGTTTTGAAGGCAGAAATTCAGCCACCCCGCAATCTGATCGGACGTACTTAGACGGATTTTCTAAGGGGTGGACGACTGTGGTGTGGACGGGGGCACGGGGTCGAAACCACCTTTGCTGAACGGGTGACATCGCAGGATGCGTTTGAGCGTGAACCAACTGCCCTTGAATGCACCGTGCGACTCGACACAGGCGACGCCATACTCGCTGCAGGTTGGCCAATAGCGACAACGTCCGAAAAGATGCAGTCGCAGATAGGATTGGTAGAACCGGATCAGGAAGATCGCCAGCCATTGGGCCTTGCCGCGTCGACGGTGATCAGATGTGGTTGACTCGTCTTTGCGGGCTTTGTTGCATGTGCAACTTGGGGTTTGATCAAGGGCGCCGTCCACGTCGGGTTTTCTCCAAGACGTTGATCGTTTTTTTCGCCCGGTACTCGGTGCCGCCAGCTGTTGTCATCAGCACTTCCAACTCATGCTTGCCGGGAGCGAGCAGGTATTTCTGTCCGTTGATTCCGTTGGAAATCGGTTCGCCATTGTCGGTCCAGAGGAAATACGCACCACGGCGGAGCGGTCCTGGCGCGACGGCACTGAAACTGACCATCAACGGTGACACGCCGATTGTCGAACTAACGCGAACTTGCACGGGGCTGTTCGACTGCGGATTCGTTGCGGCTGATTCGCGCGGTTTTGTTTGGCGACGCGCTTCGCGCGGTTGTGATGGTAGCTGCTGCGCCGCGGGACGCGTGGGCTCGTCCGATGGGGAACGAGCCACGTTGTTGGGATCGTATGAATTGCCGAAATCGTTACGTGGTCGGGGGACGCCTTGCTTTCCGGAAACCGCGGTCGAAAGATCCGGCTCCCTTTGGTTGTAGACATTCGGACCGCTTGCGTTGGCTGTCCGTTTTGGAGCCGACGGCGTTTTGGCTGTGGGCTTGGTGTTGGCCGCTGGTTTCGATTGGGTTGGTTTCGGCAAAGGTTGGCTTGCGACTGTGCGTGGTTTCGGTGTTGCGTTCTGCCGGCCTGCTTGAATCGGCATGTTCTTGATCTTGAGTCGAGCGAGTTCTGTCGGCGGTGTTTTGGCCGTGGCGTTGCACGTTCGCGCAAAGAAGTCGGCTGCTACGCTTGGACGGCGCACGTGACCGAGATTCTGGAACACCGCGAAGGTTACATCAAAGCCATGCTTGGCGTACCAGTTGGCCCCCGCTTGCGATTCGCGCTTGCAAACTTCGAAGTCGTTTTCGGTATAGAAGATCCCTACCTTCATGTCGCGATACTTGGGCACCTGCTTGGGGTCGAGCACCGACGATGAGAAGTTGGATTGCCTCGGTGCAACGCAACTGAAGTGATCGGGGAAGCGATTCACCATGTAGTGGGCGATGTATCCACCGGACGACCAACTCGTCGAAAGGACCGATGAGAGGTCTACGTCCACCCGGCGGGCAACGTCGTTGAGCGCACCGATGGTAAGCTTCTCGTCGAAGCGGACGCCGCCATGGACGGTTCGTAGAGGGAACTGCGAAAGCAGGTCGGGCGAACGCAACTGTGGGGCGATGACCACAAAGCCGTAGCGGTCGGCTTCCTGCTGCCACTCGCGGATTTGCTTGGACGAATCGTCGAAAGGCTTCATGCCGTGAAAGGTGACGACGATGGGCCAACGCTTGGACCGCGCGTCCGGCGACTGGGTGGCTGCCGAATCTTTGGAAACGTAGTCTTCTGGAAGGTACAGATAGTACCACCCCTTGGTGCTTTGTTCTTGAAGATGCAGCACCCGCCCCTTGCCCGGCGCTTGGCCCACGGCGCATCCCCATGCACCTGACAGAAGCGAAACAAGCCCCAACATCACACATTTTGAATAACGGTTGTTCATAACTCTCTCGGATGGCAAGCGGTTACGCTGGGTTCCCGCAGCCGCAGTTGTCGTTAATCGATTCTCTACCCCAGAGACTTCCCACGCCCCATTGCGCCCAATTGTCGCATATTTCTACACACTCGACCATCCCAAGTTCAGGCTGGCCAAATCGGCGAATCCCACCATACAGAGCCGCTTATCTCATAGATGTCGGAATGAGGTCGGATTTTCCTGCAACCTATTACGAGTGTGACCATTGGTCGGGCTGAACCCATCGCCGTGTGGGGCATTGAAGGATATCACACAAACTCACAAGTGCAGCCGATCCAAACGGCGTGCGACCAATTCCGACCAAAAGGAATCGCCTGTCGCATTGAGGGTTCACGGGTCGGTATTATGATAACCATGCGGGACCGGATCGATGCAGTTGAGCCCCGGTGATCCGGCATTCAAGTCTCGACGAAAGGACTCGTTGCATCCATGCCATCAGCCGAATCCGTACCAGCCCCCAAGTTTGCACATCTGCATCTGCACACGCACTACAGTCTGCTCGACGGGGCCACGCGGATCAAACCGCTGATGGAGCGCGTCAAAGCGTTGAACATGCCAGCCGTCGCAATGACCGACCATGGCAACATGTTTGCGGCTGTCGAGTTCTACCAAGCCGCCAAGGACGCGGGCGTCAAACCCATCATCGGTAGCGAGTTCTACATCGCGCCCGACAGCCGCTTTAACAAAGACTATCCAGGACGAAAGGCATCGAGCTTTCATCTGCTGTTGTTGGCGATGAACCGCAAAGGGTATGAAAACCTCCTCAAGCTCAGCAGCATCGGATTTCTCGAAGGGTTCTATTACAAACCGCGTATCGACAAAGAAGTCCTGAGTGAATTCAGCGAGGGGTTGATCTGCACGAGCACTTGCCTCGGTGGTGAGATTCCGCAGGCATTCATGGGGAAAGACCGAGCCGCTGCCGAGACATTGGCCAAGGATTACTTGAGTATCTTCGGACCCGACCGCTTTTACGTCGAGTTGCAGGATCATGGCATCCCCGAACAGCGCAT
>BQJS01000090.1 GCA_021604825.1 Phycisphaerae bacterium
CGTGACGGCTTGCGTGGTTATTGGACGCAATTGAACCGGGTGCGGGCAGGTTAAGGCGATGGTCATTCCGACCGATGGATTCGATACTTGGGCGTCCGTCCAGGTACGGCGGCGAGGATTCGGGGGCTTGGCGATGATTTCAGGGATTTCTGGTGAAGGGGTATCTGTCAACGGGTTGATCTCTGCGCTGGGATCCCGCCCGACAGGTCGTCCCCAACATCAGCATGAAACGTCCGAGACCAAAGCGGCTGAGTCTACGTCGCCGAACAAGTCCGAGCTAACCGACGAAGAACGCCAGCAAGTCGAAGAGCTTAAGAAGCGAGACGCAGAAGTTCGTCGTCACGAGCAAGCCCACAAAGCCGCCGCGGGTGGACATGCAAAAGGTGGCCCTTCGTACAGCTATCAAACGGGACCGGATGGTCGCCAGTATGCGGTTGGTGGCGAGGTGAAAATCGACACCAGCGAAGTCTCGGGCGATCCCGATGCCACCATTCGCAAAATGCGTCAGATTCAACGGGCGGCCAATGCGCCGGCTGAGCCTTCATCGCAGGATCGACAAGTTGCCGCACAGGCAGCCGCCAAACTGCAAGCCGCTCAACGCGAGAAGTCGGCAGAGCAGGCCGAGACTGTCGCCGGCGGTGAAGCCAATCACGCGGAAGAATCCCGGCAACTCGGAAATGCCAAGGAAGCACACGCGCAGGAATCACAAATTCAAACCGCGCAGGCGAATGAGGCTCAGGGGTTGGGGCCGGCCGGTGGACGTTCGACTGAGAACGCGTCAAATGCGGCGGCTACTCAGTTGCTTGAGGGGCTTCAAGCGCAGGATGGTCCTAAGCCTGGGCGGTTTATTGACGTTGCTGCTTGATCGTCAAGTATTGCACTGCTCACAGAGCAGTGGCACGTCTTCGATTCAATTCCAATTGATTTCTAGATGCTGGCCAGGGCTTCGACGAGCTTGTCGATCTCGGCTTTGGTGCGCTTTTCGGTGACGGCGATTGAGAAGCAATCGTCCATTTCTCTGAACCACTTTCGCATCGGTACGCCGGCTAGCATTCCCTTGTCGTGGCAGGCGTCGAGGACTTTGGTCACGTCGTTGGTGGTTTGTACGACGAATTCCCTGAAAAACGGTCCGTCGAATCGCAGTGAATAATTCGGTAGGGCGGCGATCTGCTCAGCCGCATAGTGGGCTTTGTCGAAACAGAGCGACGCGATCTTGGACAGACCGTGTTTGCCGACGGCTGTCATGTAGACCGTCGCACGCATCGCCATCAGACCCTGATTCGTGCAGACGTTGCTGGTGGCGCGTTCACGTTTGATATGCTGCTCGCGGGTTTGCAAAACGAGGCAGTAACCACGTTTACCATGCTCGTCATGGGCCACGCCAACGACGCGCCCCGGCATCTTGCGAAGGTATTTTTCGCGGGCAGCGAAGAACCCGAGATACGGTGCCCCGTATTGTAGCGGTAAGCCCAGCGGCTGACCTTCACCGATAACAATGTCCGCGCCAAAATCACCCGGACGTTTGACGATACCTGCCGCCAATGGGTCGAATGAAACGATCGCAAGCGCTCCCACCGCCTGGGCGGCTTTGATGAGCGGTTCGATGTCGATTAACTGTCCGAAGAAGTCAGGGAATTGAATCAGCACCGCAGCCGTGTTTTCATCTACGGTGGCTGCCAGGGCAGAAGCATCGGGAACGCCATCACCCGACAGCGCCGCTTCGATCTTCAAGTCCTGCTGCTGCGCGTATGTTTGAAGCGTTTCAACGGTGTCGGGATGGCAGCGCGTGGCGAGGACGATTTTTGAACGACGCGTCGCCCCCTTTGCGAGCATTGCAGCTTCTGCTGCCGCCGACGCACCGTCATAGAGCGACGCGTTGGCGATATCCATACCGGTAAGTTCGCAAATCATCGTCTGGAATTCATAGAACGCCTGCAATACACCCTGCGAAGCCTCGGCTTGATAGGGCGTGTATGCCGTCAAAAATTCGCCGCGCATCGCCAGGCTGTCAACGACCGTCGGAACAAAATGATCATACGCACCGCAACCCAGAAAACACGTCATCTGCGTTGCGTCGCGATTCTTGTTGGCGAGTTGCTGCAATTCTGCCAACAATTCCATCTCGCTACAGCCAGCCGGGATGTCGAGCTTGCCGCTGAATCGTTGATCATTTGGAATCGGAGAGAATAGTGCCTCAATGCTCTCGGCACCGATGGCGTCAAGCATGTGTTTCTCATCACGATCACTGATTTGTGTGTAGTCCATCGATGATCCTATGTATCAAGTCGACTCGTCTTATTCGAGCTCGATTGGGCAATTATTCTTTCGGTGCGGGACGATCGCCCAGCACATCCGTCTTGAATATCTTGGTACCCAGCAGATGGTTGTAATTGGTCCAGCTACTGCTCTTGTCCCGATCCGATCCGATCAATCCAACATAGGTATTGAGCTTCGCATCCAGATTATCGATATGATGAATCGCGACCGCCTCGGGGGTGGCTGGTATCTTCGGACTGCCGAATTCATAGGTTCCGTGGTGCGACAAAACGATGTGCTGCAGTGCCGTCTTGATTTCTTCCGGAAACGGTTTTCCGGTTTCTTTTTCAATCGCCGCACACTTCTGTTCGATCCACGATGCCGCGATGAACAGGTGCCCAAGCATTTGGCCGTTGTCGGAATAGGTGAATGCCGTTTCGCAGCGCAACTCTTCGGTCTTACCGATGTCGTGCAAAAACAAGCCGGCCAGCACCAGATCAAGACTGACCTCCGGGTAACGCGGAATGACCAGCACCGCGATCTCCAGAAGATTGAGCGTGTGTTCGCAAAGCCCACCGATGTACGCGTGGTGCATGTTGGCGGCGGCGGGCGATCGTTTGAACTTGGCCACCAGCGATTCGTCGGTGACGAACTGTTTGATCAAGAGCTGCACGTGTTTGTTCTTGATGCCGCGAAGAATTTCGAGTGTGCGGTCCCAAAGCTGATCGACGTTGGCGGTCGTTGCCGGTAGAAAGTCTGCAAAGTCGAGAGCATTTTCATCGACGGGTCGGATCGCATCGATGATGAACTGCATGTTGCCCTTGTAGTTTTCGGCGCGGCCTTTGAGTTCGATGAACCCGCCCTCGGGCAGCGTGTTGTAAAGAATTTCCGAAGCCTGCCACATGCGGGCGGGAATCTGCCCGGTGCGGTCTTTCAAGACAGCGTGGATATAGAGACCGCCATTCGTCGTGGTCCGCAGGTCTTTTGACGAAATCAAGAACACCTGCGAATCGACGTTCTCACCGGCTTTTAGGTCGGAAATGTATCTCTTGCTCATCGGCATCGGTTTCCCATGAAAGGCCACGAAGACAGCCCGGGACTGTATGGCATTGGTCGGGTCGGTTCAAGGCCACCGGTCTGAACATGTATTCTCGTAATTGTGAAGGGTCGATACGCTAGTTGGTGCGACGTTTGCGGGTTCGCCTTCGGGCTGATGATCGACCCGGACGGTATCCGCCGGATAGTTTTTTCTCGCGTTCTGCGGAATGATAGTGGTCGTCGTCGCGGAAGCTACGGTTGGCTTGTTGGCGCCGGGCGTCGATTGCGGCTTTGGGTGGATGGGCTGGGATCAACGCGTCGCACCCGTCGCCAATCAGATCCGACCTTCCGGCAATGAGCAGCGCCTTTCGGACGAGGAAGTAATTCTCCGGCTTGAAGAATTGCATCAACGCCCGCTGAAACTTGCGATCGCGCAGGTGCTTGGCCACAAATACCTGCTTCATGCTCATCGGGTCCAATCCCGTATGGTACATGCACGTCGCGATGTCCATTGGTGCAGGGATAAAATCCTGAACCTGATCCGGCCGATACCCGTTCTGCTTCAAGAAAATCGCCAGGTCGATCATCGATTCGACGGAACTGCCCGGGTGGGCTGTGATAAAGTAGGGCACGAGGTATTGCTTTTTGCCGGCTTTCTTCGAGGCGTCTTTGAATGCGTCGGCAAACCCGCCGAAGTCGTCGATGTCCGGCTTCTTCATCATCCGCAATGTCGTCGGGTCGGTGTGTTCCGGAGCGACTTTCAAATGTCCGCCGACGTGATGTCGCGTCAACTCTTCCATGTATTCGGGGGAACGTTGGGCCAGATCCATCCGCACGCCGCTGGCGACGAAGACTTTTTTGATGCCCTTCACCTCGCGCGATTCACGCATTACGTCGATGAGTGGCCCGTGGTCGGTTCCGAGCAGCGAACACACTGTCGGATGCACGCAGGATAATCGCCGACACTTCTCTTCGATTTCCGGCCGGGTGCAGCGCATCTCGTACATGTTTGCGGTCGGCCCGCCGATGTCGCTGATGACGCCTTTGAATTCCTTGTCCTGCGAGAGTCCTTCAACCTCGCGGATGATCGAGTCCTTCGACCGCGATTGAATCGTCCGTCCCTGATGCATGGTGATCGAGCAAAACGTGCAGCCACCAAAGCAACCGCGCATGATCGTGACCGAATCCTTGACCACTTCAAACGCCGGGATGCGATCTTTGTACGAAGGATGCGCCCGCCGCGTGTACGGCAGATCGTAGTAGCGGTCCATGTCCTGCTGCGAAACAGGCAGGCGCGGCGGGTTGCAGACGACGGCTTGTCGATCGTGATACTGGACGAGCGTTTTGGCGTTGTACGGATTCGTCTCGACGTGATAGAGACGCGTGGCTCTGGCGAATTCGGTCAGGCTGCCCTTGACGTCTTCATACGTTGGTAGCGTGACGACATTGGGTCCACTCGGTGCGGTTTCGCTGGCCCCGCACACATACGCCACGCCACGTGCGTCGCGCAAATCCTTCACCGCTTCGCCAGCCGCCAATCGTTGTGCGATCTCGACGATGGCGTCTTCACCCATGCCGTACGCGATCAGATCGGCTTTCGCGTCGAGCAGGATCGACCGCATGACCTTGTCGGACCAGTAGTCGTAATGTGCAAGCCGACGCAGCGAGGCCTCAACCCCGCCAGCGATAATCGGTACGCCTTTGAATGCCTCGCGGGCCCGTTGGCAGTAGGGCTTGGTCGCGCGGTCCGGACGCAAGCCGATTTTCCCGCCGGGTGAGTATGCGTCGTCGTTGCGCACTTTGCGGCTGGCTGTGTAGTGGTTGATCATCGAGTCCATGTTGCCCGCACTGATCGCGAAGAACAGGTTGGGGCGGCCAAACTCCTTCCACGGTTCGCAGCTGTGCCAGTCGGGTTGAGAAAGCACGCCCACGCGAAACCCATGCGCCTCCAGCAACCGACAAAGAATGCCAGCCGCAAACGCCGGATGATCGACATAGGCATCGCCCGAGACAAAGACCACATCCACCGAATCCCACCCGCGATCCAGCATTTCCTGGCGGTTCATCGGAAGGGGAGGCGTCTGCACGGGCGCAAACTGGTCCAGCGTAATGGAAAACGAACTCGAACTGTTGTCAGAAACCATATGAATATCATCCGCGAGGTCACCGTTGGCCGCCGGGTGCAAAGCAAACGCAATGCAACCCAAAGGACCGAGGGCAACCAGCCTTGGACGCCCGATCGGGCGTTTCGTGTAAGCAGGCATCGTAGCAGAAATAGCCAAACATTTCGAGCGCAGGGTGCCCCGCCCTTCAGGGTGGGGGACTGACAACGGTCGATCAAAACGCAACCCACCGAGTCGTCACTGGTGCCTCGGCAAGGGTAGCCCGACCTTGTGGGTGGCCCGTCCCTTCAGGGGCGGGTTTATCGATTAATCCCGAGCGCCAGAACCCCAACCGATTTGCCGCAACGCAAGCCCAAAGTTAAGGTAACCCAGCCACCAAGGGGGTGTCCGGACGCCTGGTGGGTTCCGCGGCCTTCAAAGCCGTTGGCGGGTCGTCAAAGCGGCTCGCGGTGGGTTCGATTCCCATCCACCCCCGTCTTGAATTTTGTTGAAATCGTCGGGTGCGGTTTACTGCACCTGTTGAAAGTTCGTCACAATCATGCGGTGCGACAACCCGCACCCTAAAGCGCAGCCTGCAAAGTGAAACAAGAGCGAAAAATCAACGCTGGTAGTCGGATGTACTTTGGTGTTCCGGCAGACCCCATGCCGGAGGTCTTGGCAAACGCAATCGGCCAAGTTGTTGCCGAAGTGCCCGGCATTATTGAGGCATATTTGTCCCAGTGCTATATCGAAGGTGACGATGAGGCACGGCAGGTCTTGATTCTTGGCGTTGAAGCAAAGAACCGTATTCCTGCGATCATGCAAGATCTGATGGGCAAGATGGAAATAGTTATGCCTTCAAACGATATGATCGACGTCTTTCCGTTCTCGTCGTCAGATATGCCGCCCCAAGCGAGGGTCGAGGAATGCCGCATCTGGGGTGGGCAAGTCTCGGTGAAGAAACCATCGTGGAGGTTCTGGTGAAAAGCAACTCAGCTAGACTCTGACATTAGGTGCGGCAAGCCGCGCGCTACAAGACTCGGCGGTAGTCCTTTGGGGGCATGATGCAATACGAATACCGCGTGACGAAATACGACCCACGCAACCGCGACGAAAAGGGGGTCTATACTGTTGACGAATGGATCATGTTCTCGCAAGTCGGGAGCGTTGTCGGCGGGAAGCAATTGACGATGGAGGAGTATCAGCGGACTGAAGATGCCTACATCGCTGCAGCGGTCAGCTTTCTGAAGGAATCTGGTTCGCAGTCGGTCGCGGTGCGTCAACTTGAAGATACCCAAGGAGAAGCGAAGAATCTCAGTGTGCGTGAGGGCTGCATACTCGACCACGAGCAGGCTGCTTCCTTAATGCGGCTCGTCTTGCGAGGCTTAGCGTGGTGCAAGTTGGAATCAGAAAACGGTTATGTCCATTTCGGCTGGGACTACTACATGTTTATTGCCGTACCCATTCGATGCGATTCGTCACGGGAATTCGCAAGTCGGCAGGGATTGCATGTCGAGAATTGCCCCTCACCGCATGGCGATCGAAGTTGAACGCAGGATTGGAGATGAAGGTTCACGACAAACTGAAGGTGGGGTAGGCCAATCAGGAATCCGAAGTGTTTTCAAGACGAACTGATCACAAGCTAGATTCGGGCCGGCTTTGGTTTGACGGAAAGGCCGTTTGCTACGAGTCCAAGACTTTTGGCGCATGGCAACTGTCGCTCGATGAAATTCGGGTCATCGGCGAGTACACGACTGATTTGGGCCCGTTTACTGATGACTACTTCATCTGCTTCGCGGCGGAATCGGGCCGCTGGTGGGAGGCTTCGTACTATGCCGAGGGCTTCGGTGAGATTCTCAAAGCGCTCGGAGACGAATTGAAGGACGATCTCTTTTTCGACCTCTACGGCTCGACCGACTACGCAAGTCATATCGTTTGGCCGCCTCACTTGGTTGGCCAACCCATGTTCGATTTCACGGATGCGACGGCGGGCGGTGTGTGGCAGCGTCTTGTGCGGTTCTTTTATCCGCGTCAACAATATACGTTGACTGAAAGAGTACGCAGTGAGTTGGCGAATGTGCCGCTTTGATGGATAAGATTAACACGTGTTTCCCGGCCGCACCTGTTAAGGATTTCGAAACGGCACTCGTCCGGTGCACCAAGCCACACCCTTCATTCAATGATACACAAAGAGCGGAAAGCGTTCGTTCTTGATCAGCCGGTCGGCGGTGGAGCCGAAGAAGAGGTTCTGGATGATTCCTTTTCTTCCGTAGGCGCCGATGACGACCATGCAGGGGGCATGTTCTTCGGCGACTTGTTCGATGACTTCGTCCGGGTGGCCATCACGGCGGACGAGTTCGACGTCGAAGTCGTATCCGGCGATGTATTTATGGGCCCGAGTTAGCTGCACGTGGTCTTCCGACTTGGACGACTCGCCAACATGCAGCAGAATCAAGTTGCCATGGTCGGGTCGGACCGAACCGAGTTGCACGAATTCGCGCATCGCTCGCGCGGAGTGAATGCTGCCGTCGTACGCGATGACCGCCCGTTTGGGCAGGCCCGCATCTTTCGGGACGGCTAGCACTGGGCAGACACCGCTTTGCATCAACCGGCGGAGCGTGTCGCCATGCTCGTCGCGTGTTTCGGGGTGAAAATTGGTGCGGATACCGACGACGATCAAATCGGCATAGCGAGATTCGTCAACGATCGCCTGGAAGGGCACGCCATGGTGGTGGGCGAGTTCGTAGCGGACGTTGGCGGATTTGCAGGTGGCTTCAAATTCGTCGAGCAGATTGTCAGTGCGCACTTCTGCGCTGGTCAAACGCTGCTCGCGGACAGCCTTGGCATAATGGGACGAACCAATGCCACCGCCGCGGGAACTGGCTTCGATGCCCGGTTGGTCCACGACCGCAACGCCAACCAGCACGCCGTCAAACGCTTCGGCTGCGGCGCACGCAACGCGGATGGCGCTATCGGAATATTCGCTACCGTCCAATCCGACGACGATTCGTCGAGACATTGTTTTTGTACTCCCGGCCAATCAGTGGCAAATACATTACGGCTGAAGACATGTCGAAAGACTCAGTGCCAGATTCGCACATTCCTGCGTCCATTGAATGTTGCAGCAGGAGAGATCGAACAAGCATACGTCATCGCAGCACTGCTGGTTGTTGCAACCAGGGCTCGAATTACCGATGTTGCAAGCCCCGCGTCCACAACCTTCGAGCGGCACGCACACATTGTTGGCGGTATCGCAGGCCAAATCATCGGGACAATTGACGTCGCTGGCGCAAGGTATGCCGGTGACGTTCGCATCGCAAACGTCGTTGCCTTCGTCGCACGTTTCGGTTTGAGCGTCACATGGTGACGTGCCGTCCACGCACAAATCGTTCACGCAGGTTTCTTCGCCGCTGCAGAATAGTCCGTCATCGCAATCGGAATCGACGGCGCACTCTTCGCCATCGGGTGACGGGCTTGGCGTGGGCGAACTCGACGGCGTCGGTGTTCGATCAGAGCCACGAACTCCGCCGGAAGAAGTCGGGGAATTTAGCCCAGGAATCGACGTAATGTCGCACCCGGCATCGATGACCACGATCGCGCCGGCGAGACAGCCGAGGGCAATCATCACGGCGAGCAATTGTCGATCTTTTCTTGGGTGACTCTCCATTTAATGCGACTCCCAGGATTTTGTAGCGGCGATCATGTTTCTAACAGCATGCCCCTTCAGAGGAGGCCTCATCGCAACCGGTTCCGCAATCAAACGCACCGAAGTGGGTGTTGCGCGTTCCGATGACTTCAAAGTGACGGCCAAAGCGGGTCCGGCTGACCATCGACGCGCTGTTGCCGCAAACCAGCATGGGCTTTTTGGCGACGAAGTCGTGATGATCGTCCAACGTAAAGTGCGCTGGGCATTCGGTCATCGTACCTTGATAAGTCGCCACTTGGCCATAATCTTCGCAAATATCCTCCAAATCGTCGAGTTTGAACGCCCGAATTGTCTTGGAGAAAAAGCGAATCGCTCCGACGGCGGCTTTCAGCGTCGGCTCGCGGACAATCGTTTCGCTGCTGGCGACCACGCGATAATCGGGGCAGCCCAATTCGGACAGCATCCGGCGGAAGTCCTCAGTATATAGAGCCCCGCCGAGGCATTCCCCGCGCAGGACTTGATCGCTGGCCACCGACTCTGGGATTCTACGGTCCGCAAAAATGTCGGAAAAGTACAGTTCACCGCCCGGTCGCAAGACGCGGAAGACTTCTGAGAACACGCGACGCTTGTCGGGCGACAAGTTGATCACGCAATTTGAAATAACGACATCAACCGAGTTGTCTTCGACGCCTGCCGTCGCAAGGTCTTCGATGAACCCATTGAGGAACTGCACGTTGCTCTGCGCATATCCAAAACGCTTCATCTGCGCGTCGGTGTGTTTGCGGGCGACTTCAAGTTGCTCAGCCGTCATGTCCACGCCGATGACTTTCCCGGATTCGCCGACGAGTTTCGACGCGATGTAAACGTCACGTCCGGTTCCGCACCCGAGGTCGAGCACCGTGCAGCCGTCAAGGTCCTGTGGAATCGGCGACCCGCAACCATAAAACTTGTTGACGATTTCGGGTTCGATTTCCTTGACGATATGACGCAAGCGCCGTGGCATCGCATCTGAAGCACAGCAGGCGGAAGTCTTCAAGTCGTCTTTGGACTGAAGGACTTTGCCGTAGTATTCCTTGATGTCATTGTGGGCAATGGTGTCAGTTAGTGGCACATCGGGCATGAATCTTCCTTTCGCTGCAAGGCGTGCGTGTTGCCGCCCGCCTAATGGTGACGGGATTCTATCGGATGGCCAAGCAATCGGCGAACCGATGGCGCACGTTTTGAATTCCCGAACGTAATGGGTTCATTGCAAAGAATTAAATGGGGGAGGGCTCAGCTCGGAGCTTCTCAAATCGGAACGTCTAGGGAGTACGTGTCCGTGTGGACTAATCGCGGTGCCCGCTAGCCGACGCCTTGTTGGCTTTTCCGTCGGGGTTTGCCCTTTGCGGCTGGTAGGGCGGCTGGGACGGACTTGCTGTTGCTCGCTACCTGCTTGGCCGGGCCGCGAGCCTCCATGTCTTCCATCAGGTCGCTGACCAGCATGCGGAGTTCCTTGGCCCGCTGGAGCTTGGTGGTGCGGCGGCGGCCTACGGTGCTGATCAGCTTATCGTAGGCAATCATCCGATCGACAATCGCGAGCAAAACGGAGGCTGTCCGGGTCGAAATCACGCCCAAACGGACCTCGCGATAGACGGTTTCCAGGGCGTTGACGATGCCATCGGTGTTGGCCAATGTCTTGAGGTAGCCTTCGGGCAGGGCGGCGAGTTGCTGCTTGCGGGCATCGCGCTTGGCGGCAGAGGCTGCTCGGATACGTGCTGAGATTTCAGGATCGTGAAAGTTGCAGAAATCGGAGCCGTTCGCTTTTCGGCAACGACATCGACGACCGACGCGAGTCTGAGCCCCACACCGATCGCTCACCCGCAAACTCCGGGGACGCGTGCTGATTGCTTTGACTTTGGATTGTGCCGGTGGTTTGGTGACGTCGTTACCGGATACGGCTTCCCATAAGAGCATAGTGCGACTCCATTCGCCTCGTTAACATTGCAGGTGGGCTATATCACATAGGATACTATGGAAGCTGGTGGATTCAAGTCCATAGTTGTATGCATCGAAATGTTCGGCACCATTTCATTCACAACCTGCGCGCATTGCCAGTCGCAAATCACAAGCTGTGAATTGTCCGTGGCGCACTATCGCCCGCATGTGAATTGCTACGCCGGTGACGGGTGCCCCATCGTGATCGTGTCTGCCGCAACGTGATCGTGGTGCGGGTGTGCATCACCGATGTCGGGTGATTCACCCTCGAAGTACTCATGCTCGTCACTGCGTTCTTCGCCAAAGCGGACGAGACGGGCACTGTTGAAGATCACAAACGCCGTGGCGACCGTGTGGAGCATCGCCGCCATGATCGGCTTGAGTTCGCCCCAGATAGCGAGCGTCTGGGTGGCAACGATAAACGCGACGCCGAAGATCAGATTCTGCCAAATGACCTTGGTGGTCGCCCGCGAGAGCTTGACCAGGAACGGCAGACGTGAAAGGTCGCTGTTGAGCAGTGCCACCGATGCCGAGTTGATTGCCACATCGCTACCAGCCGCCCCCATCGCTACGCCCATATCACCAGCTGCCAGTGCCGGGGCGTCGTTCACACCGTCGCCAACGACCATGACGCGGTGTCCGCGTTTCTTCAGATCGTCCACCAGTGTGAGCTTTTCTTCCGGCAAAACCTCGGCTTGGACCTCAGTACAGCCCATTTCAGCCGCAACACGGCGGGCTACCGACCATTTGTCGCCCGTCACCATTGATAGATGCTTAACGCCCAGAGATCGCAGCTCTTCGATTGCTTCAGAAGCATCGCCACGGGTCTTGTCCTCCATGCCGATCCAGCCCATCGGCTGACCACCACGGGTGACGTAAAGCACGCTGACGCCTTCGGGCTCGGCATATGCGGAATCATCCAGTGCGGTCATGTTGATTCCACGTGACTCCATCCAGGAACGCCGTCCGACGAGAATTTCGGTTCCGCTGAGACTCGCATTCACGCCTTGGCCCATCGCCTCTTTGAATCCGTCGGCGTGTCCCAGTTCGATGTTGGCGTCGCGGGCGATATTGACGACCGCACGGGCGGCGGGGTGCTTGCTGAATTGTTCGACCGAAGCGGCAGCGTGGAGCATCTCAGCCCCATCGACTCCTTTGATCGGACGCAGTTGGGTCACGGAAAGCTCACCGGTGGTCAACGTTCCGGTCTTGTCAAAGACGACGGCTGTCAGGTTTCGGGCGTATTCCAACTGGATCACATTCTTAATGAGGATGCCAAGTCGTGAAGCGCAACTAAGGGCCGCAACCATAGCAGTCGGTGTGGCAAGGACGAGAGCACACGGGCAGGCTACGATCAACATGGTGATCGCCTTTTCCATCGCGACGACTTTGTCTTCGGTGAAATACCAGACGATACCAGCGAGCATCACGATCGTCGGCGTATACCATCCAGCGTAACGGTCGATCAAACGCATCAAGGGGATGCGGGTCCGCTCGGCTTCGAGGATCAGGTGGCGCACCCGACCGAGCGTGGTGTCCTCGCCGGCTTTGGTGACGCGGATGTCGATCGAACCGGTCAGGTTGCTGGTTCCGCCGAACACTTCTTCGCCCACGGTCTTGTCAGCCGGGAGTGATTCACCGGTGATGTTGGCTTGGTTGATGGACGATTCGCCTCGAATGATCTCGCCGTCGGCAGGGATGTTGTCACCGGGACGCACGCGAATCACCATGCCAGCCCGCAGCTTCTTGGATTCAATCTCGATTTCCGAGCCGTCGGCATTGATCAGATGGGCCTTTGGCGGCGTCAGTCGCAGCAAGCCTTCGATGTCGGCTCGGGCACCCAATGCGGTGCGGGTCTCGATCAGGTTGGAAATGATCATGAAGAACGCGATCACGCCAGCCTCCTGGTACTCGCCAAGGGCGATGGCGGCAGCGATGGCGAGGGCGACCAGCTCGTCCATGTGCATCTCGCCACGAACGAGGTGGGTCACGGCGTGCCAGAGAAGCGGCATGCTCAGGAGGCAGGCACCCACGAGAGCCAGCGTATCGACATGTGGATTAACCAGGTTGCCATGGGCGTCTCGGATTCGCGCATCGAATAGATATTCCGCGACGAACGACGCAATGATGAGCATTCCACCCATCATGGTGGCGTAAAAGAGGGCGTCGCCTCGTTTGGTTTCCTGCTCGACCGAACTCTTGATGTCAAAATGGGCCATCGGTAATTCAAACTCCTTGGCATTGCCCGAATGTTCGTTAGGACACGTTTACGTTGGATCGTCGTCAGACTGCGTTAAATATCATACCTGCAAGGATTTAGTCAGCAACCCGCGCGCGGATTGGGCGACTCCCTCTATACGCACTACGGCAGCGGCTGGTTCGGCGGATTCCGAATCGGGCAAAGTCGGCCCCAATGCCGGATCAAAATCGGTTCAATCACGGGGAATCGGTGCCTGCGTCGCGCGGTCTGCCCGCCTACTTGATTGATCTGCGATCAGTCGGTAGTGCCCCGTAAATCGACAATTCCGGGCGCAAAAACAGATCGGTTTACATAATCCGGCATCTTGTCGAAGCGCTCCCACAAACCGCCACAGGAATCAACCGCTCAGACGCTGATACGCGGGTCCATCGTCCGAAAGATGTGGTATGATGGGGGTAGTGAATGGACCGGTGTCAAATCAACACGTCGCGTCTCGACGATTTCCACCTGATTGCTGAAGGAATAACCATGATGAAGAAACGATTGTCTACATTCTCCGCCACGTTCCTCGGTTGCATGATGTGCGCCAGTTTTGTTGTGCCCGCCCAAGTGCTGGCCGCGGAATTCTCTCTGGTTCGCGCCGTACCCGACGACGTGTTCATTGTTGTCGCCTCGAAGCACAATCCCGAACGCGAATTCCTCAATGCGTATTGGGATGAAGTGGCTGACGCCTTCATGGCCACCGGCATCTGTGACGACGCGATGGCCATGCTCGGGACTCTCGTCGATGAAGACGAGATGAACAATGTCAATCGCCTCAAGGACAAAGCCCAGAAACTCTTTGATGCGGTGGACTGGGACGATCTCGGTAACCACAACTTTGTTTTTGCCGAGCGCTTCGGCAAGCCGGTCATCAAAGGTTCAAACGTCAACCTCGGTCCCCCAGACATCGTCATCATGTTTCACGGAGGCAATGCGGCAGATAAGAATTTCACTGGTCTGGTAGCGATCCTCAACGGGATGGCCGAAGAGATCAACACCGCGTCCAAATCCGAAATGATGCAAGTCGAAATGTCTGAATACAAAGGTGCGAAGATCGCAGGTTGCAATTTCACGCGGACCGTGCGGGGCGCTCCGCCCATCACCTTGGCGGTGAGTCAGCGCGACGACGTGATCATCATTTCACTCAACGAAGATCTGCGCAACGAGGCGATTGGACTGCTCGCAGGAGATAAATCCTCAAAGAGCATCGCAGACAGTCCGCGATTCAAGGCCGGATTTGTCGATCTGCCGGCGGCTGAAGATGAATTGGTCTTCTTCGACATGCAGGCCATGCTAAAGCCCATTCAAAAATCCATCGAAGTAGCGACGGGCGAAGGCGGTGCCGGGCGGGCCAACGATCACATCATCAACTCTGTTCGCACCGGTGAAGCATACAAGGTCTGCCAGCAGGCTTGGGAGTCGTACGAGCAAAAGGACTACAAAAAAGGCTTGGAATTGGCAAAGCAAGCCAAGACCATGTCGCCCGAAGATTCACGCGTCTTGTACGCGGTGGCTTGTTTTGAAGCCCTCAATGGCAACAAAGACGCTGCCATCACGGCGCTCGATAGTGCCGTCCAAGGCGGTTTCTACGCACCGCATCACATGGCCTCTGACCCCGACCTCGATTCGTTGCGTGACATTCCAAAGTTCCAGGAAATCGTCGGACTCGCGACGCTCAAAGCAACGGAGATGACCAAGAAGGAATCCGGTTCAAACGAAGAAGGGGCGATCCGACTGGTCAATCGGTTGATGGATCTTCCGGCCATGATCGACTACACAGCCACCACGATTCGAACGGAAGGGTACTCGGTCTATACCGACTCACGCGTGGCACTGACCGAAACGGCCAAAGACAAACCATTCTATCCGGTCTTTGGAGGCAAGCTGTCCAAGACCAAAGTGGCTGAGTTTGCGAAGTACCTCCCGAAAGAAACAGTATCGTACGAAGTGATCAGCGCCATCGATCTGAACGCGTTCTACAAGTTCGTCGAAGATTCGTTCAAGATCGTCGGCGAAGACGGCGCTCAGGCGTGGGGCGAGTGGGAAAGTCTCCAGGAATCGGTTTCGTTCGACTTTCAGAAAGAAGTTTTGAGCTGGTTTGAAGGCGGCGCTGCCAATGTGATGTTGGAAGGCGGCGGATGGGCTTCCGTGATGAATGTCACCGACGCCGATCTCGCCCAAAAGCAGGTGAGCAGGTTCGTTGAGTTCATGTCGACCAAGATGGGCGAGATGTCCCAACAGAATCCCATGATGGCGATGTTTGCGATGCGCCGCGTACCCGTCGAACACGATGAGCTCAAAGGTTTTGAAACGATCTATTCGGCGATGAACCCGATGCCGATGGCGGTCTGGGGAGTCGCCGACGGAAAGCTGCTTGCCGGTTCCTCCATCGAAGCCGTCGAGATGTGTCTCAACACCGCCAAGGGTACCCATCCCGGCATCGACAAAAACGAACGCGTGATGTCCGAAGCGATCGTCCCAGACAAGGACTTCTTCTCGGCGACGTTGACGGATCAACGCAACATGGGCAAAGAGATCCAAGCCATGATCGGAGTTATTTCGATGGTCAGCGGAATGATGCCCATGATGATTCCCGATCCGGAACCGCGGGCCATCATCGGCAAGATCGCGGGCATGGTTGCGAAACTGTCACCCGTAGCGGGCAAGATCGATTTCTATAAATCGAGTTCGACCTGCACCACGTTTGACGGCAAGAACTTCTGGACCAAGCAGGTGACCCACTACGTCAGCCCCGAAGAACGAAAGGTGGCCAGCACGCAGTAGTTCACAATCCAATCAAGTCCGAAACCGGCCCGGTTGATGAGCGATCATCGACCGGGCTTTTTCATTGCATGTTTCCGTCGTGGTTGCAGCCGCACACCATCTCCCAGATCCAAACCCATTCGCCCGAATCAAGAGACGCTGAAACCTAGGTCCGTCAACGATTCGCGTAAATGGTATAAAAACTCCCGGGAGGCTGAATCCGGATTTGCTTCAGATTCCTTGTCGAAGTGACCAAGTCACCCATGTGTTCGACCAAGAATCGCTTTTCTCAGGGTCAATATCGCTGATTTGTTGGCTTGTGGCGCAATGAATGAACATTACGGCAATGAGTTTTTGCAACCGATGGACTCGGCTTGTTCCGTGAAGTAGAATTACAGAGGTTCTGTACGCCCCATTGACTTAATTGATACAGCCTTTATGGGACGTGTTGCAGCCGTACCGGAATGCCTCGCTCCAAATTCACATGCGTGAAGGCGAGGGGGTCCGCCGCCGCGGACAGTTGCAAATTCAGATTTGTGCAACGAAAGGGAGAAACATCATGGCCGTCAGGCAACATATCAAAGTACTCGTGGTCGACGACGAACCCTCCATCGCCGAATCGGTGGGCGTGATGCTCAACGATTCCGGGTATCGGGCGCTGGTTCACAACAACCCGGTTGATGCGGTGCGAACGGCTGAACGCGAAGCCATCCAGATTGCCGTACTGGACCTGCGAATGCCCGAGATGAGCGGCGTCGATTTGGTCGATCAGCTAATGAACATCGACCAGCGCATCTGCTGCATCATGATGACGGCATTCCCGGATTTGGAGTCGGCCCGCGAAACAATGCGCCGGGGTTCGTGCGACTACATCGCCAAACCGTTTAAGAAGGAGGAACTGCTGGCATCGGTCGAACGCGCCTGTCAGCGACTCGGGTTGATTTATCGATCGGAGAGTGACCTCAACAGCCTCATCGGCCAACGCATCCGCGCCGAACGATTGCGGCAAAACCTGACGCTTCGCCAAGTCTCGCAACGCTCCGACCTGACCACGTCGCAGCTATCCCAAGTCGAACTCGGCAAGAACGCCGCATCGCTCTGGGCGCTTGCAAGAATCAGCAACTCACTCGGTATGCAGTTGTCGTTGTTGCTTCACGGGTTGTAGGATTCGGACGCACGCTAAATTCGATTCTTGAAAAACCCCCAAGCACGTTCTGCGCTTAGACAATCCCCATGATTCATGATTGAATGTTAAGTCATTTGATGGCGGGTATGGTGCGCGTGGAGGTTGGATCATGAAATCGTTTCGCAAAGAACTTTGGTTCGAGGTGCCGTCGCGGCGCGGGTTTGTAAACATCACAGACGATGTGCAGGATGCGATTGACAAAAGCGGCGTGAGTGAAGGACTTTGTCTGGTCAATGCAATGCACATTACCGCAAGTGTGTTCATCAACGACAACGAGAGCGGGCTTCATCACGACTACGACAAGTGGTTGGAACAACTCGCGCCGCACGAGCCGATTACGCAATACCGTCACAACGACACTGGCGAAGACAATGCCGACGCCCATCTCAAACGGCAGATCATGGGACGCGAAGTAACGGTCGCGATCACAAATGGCCGGCTGGACTTCGGGCCGTGGGAAGCGATTTTCTACGGCGAATTCGACGGTAGGCGTCGCAAACGGGCGCTGATCAAAATCATCGGCGAGTAAGCTAGGGGAAAGCGATGGCGAAGCGCAAGGCCGCGTCGAGAAAATCAACTTCGGGCCAACGGTTCGGGGCGCACATGTCGGTGGCTGGCGGGTTGGAGAACGCTTTCGATGATGCGGTGCGCGTCGGTTGCGATTGCCTTCAGATCTTCGTCAAGAATCAAAAGCAATGGAACGCAAAGCCGCTGACCGATGATGCAATCGATCGGTACAAAGCCGCCGAGGCAGCCACCGGGATCGCTCCGGTGGTGGCGCATTCCAGTTACCTGATTAACCTGGGGTCACCCAAGAGCGAGCAATTTAAAAAAAGCGTCAACGCATTGACCGATGAGTTGGAGCGGTGCGAAGCGTTGGGCGTCAGTGGGTTGGTGCTTCATCCCGGTGCGCACATGGGCGAGGGCGTCGATGCCGGTATCAAACGGATCAGTCGCGGGATCGATCAAGCCCACAAACGAA
>BQJS01000091.1 GCA_021604825.1 Phycisphaerae bacterium
AAGGCGAGCAGTTCAAGGATGTCCAAATCAGCGGGCCGTTTCGAAAATGGGAACACACCCACCGCGTCATCGCCGACGGCCCCAACGCCTGCACGCTTGAAGACGACATTGTGTACGAACCACCCCTCGGGGCGCTTGGCAACGTGTTTGGAATACCGGTCGTCGAATCCAAACTCGACCGCATGTTTCGATACCGCCATGCCGTCACCCAGGCGGATGTGTTGGCCCATCAATGCCATCGAGACAAGGAAAGCCTCCGGGTACTCATCAGCGGTTCCACCGGCCTCGTCGGGGAAAATCTGGTGGCCCTGTTGCGAACCGGGGGACATGAAGTCATCCGCTTGTCGCGCGATCCTGCCTCGCCAGATGCAACGTGGGACTCCGAGACCGGTCGCATCGAAGTGAAGTCGCCAGAACCGATTGACGCCGTTGTGCACCTCGCCGGTGAGAACATCGCCCGGCGGTGGTCCACGGCGCAAAAGCAGAAAATCCACCATAGCCGCGTCAGCGGAACCAAGCAGATCGTCGAATGGATGAAGCGCCAGGAAACGCCCCCGAGTACTTTGGTCTGTGTTTCTGCGATCGGCTATTACGGTGATCGCGATGATGAGACACTCACCGAGGCAAGCGAATCTGGAACTGGTTTTCTTGCAGAGGTTTGCAGCGCGTGGGAGGAGGCCGCATTGCACGCACAAAGCCAAGCCACCCGCGTGGTTTGCACGCGATTGGGCGTTGTTCTCAGTTCGCTGGGTGGTGCGCTGTCCAAAATGCTGACGCCCTTCAAACTGGGCGGAGGTGGCATCATCGGTGACGGGCGGCAGCATTGGAGTTGGGTCAGCCTCGACGACGCAACCGGGGCGATCTTACACGCGCTGCACAGCGATGACCTCAATGGCCCCGTCAATGTCGTCTCACCGCAACCCGTAACAAATCGCGAGTTCACCAAGACGCTCGGTGCGGCGCTGCACCGCCTAACCATCGTACCGATGCCAGCATTCGCCGCGCGCCTGGCATTGGGCGAGATGGCCGACGAATTGCTCTTGGCCAGTCAGCGGGTAATTCCGGAGCGATTGACTCAGACGGACTATGCCTTTCGACACCGGCGACTTGATGACGCCCTGTGTCACCTGCTTGGCTTGGCAAGTCGGAAAAGCTGATATGGATTGGTTGACTGCGATCATAGTGGCCCACGCCGTCTCGACCATGATGATGACCGGGCTGATCTGGTTCGTTCAACTGGTCCATTATCCGTTGATGGGCCATGTTGGAGAATCCGGGTTTGCAGATTATGAAGCGCAGCACACGCGAAGGACGACCTGGATCGTAGCACCGTTGATGTTGGTGGAACTTTTGAGCGCATCGGCCTTGCTGGTCTGCATCAACAGCGATAGTGGGCGGATGTTGGCCGGCGTGGGTTTCGCTTTCGTCGTGCTAAACTGGGTCTCGACTGCATTCATACAAGTACCGTGCCACCGCAAGCTCACCGAAGGCTTCGACGCAAACGCTGTGGACCGGCTCGTCGCGACCAACTGGATTCGAACCGTAGCCTGGACCCTGCGCGCGGTCATCGTCGTTGCAATTTGGTATGTGATCTGACCTTGATAGCGAACCTAGGAACTGAGTCGATGGCAAATACAACGGTGCTGGTCACGGGGGCGAGCGGGTACATCGGTGGGCGGTTGGTGCCGCGGCTGCTCAATGCGGGTTACGTGGTTCGCTGCCTGGCCCGCGATCCGCGCAAGCTGGACGCCCGCGCCTGGTCGCAGCATGCCGGCGTCCAAATCGTCCGCGGTGATGCGGGCGACCCCAAGTCACTGCGGACCGCGATGCAGGGCTGCCATGCTGCGTACTATCTCGTGCATTCGATGATGACGGCTGGGCAGAAGTACCGTTCACACGATCGCATGCTGGCTGAGACGTTCGCGAACGCGGCGAGAGCTGCCAGCGTCCGTCGCATTATTTACCTGGGCGGTCTGGGCGAAACCGGTACCAACCTCAGCGAGCATCTCGAATCGCGCCGGGAAGTCGAAACCGCCCTCGCATCGACGGACGTTGCGGTCACGGTGCTGCGGGCGGCGATGATCATCGGATCGGGGTCAGCGTCGTTCGAAATTCTCCGCTACCTGGTCGAGCGCTTACCCATCATGCTGACTCCGCGATGGGTCTCCACCGAATCGCAACCAATCGCCGTGCGCAACGTGCTGCACTACCTCGTCGAATGTATAAACGTACCCGACACGACAGGCAAGACGCTGGACATCGGTGGTCCGGACATTGTGACCTATCGCAAACTGATGGACATCATGTCCGATACGTTGGGCCTGCGACGACGAATTGTTATCTCGGTCCCGGTACTGACTCCGCGTCTCAGTTCACTGTGGATTCATTTGGTCACTCCGCTCAGTTCCCGAATTGCCCGACCGCTCGCGGAAGGTTTACGCAATCGTGTCGTTTGTCGAGGCACGGAAGCCGCCGAACTCATGCCTCAGAAGTTGCTGAGCGTAGAGGAGGCGATCAAAGCAGCACTGGGCAAGCTGTCCAACAGCGATGTCGAAACCGCGTGGTCCGACGCCGGGGCGATTCCCGGTGACCCCGATTGGGCTGGCGGTAAAGTCTACGTCGATGCCCGCGAAACGAATGTGGATGCACCCGCACTTTTTGTCTTTCGCGCGTTTTGCCGGCTGGGTGGCGACCATGGTTACCACGGGTCCGACTGGTTGTGGCGATTACGCGGGATGATGGACCGCGTGGTGGGTGGACCAGGATTGCGACGCGGGCGCCGCGATCCGGAGCACTTGGCCTTTGGCGACGCGCTCGACTTTTGGCGTGTGACCGGAATTGAAACGAATCGAAATCTGGAGTTGCGGGCGGAGATGTGGCTGCCCGGTGAAGCTGCGCTGACGTTCGAAGTCGATTCGATGAATGGAAATCCGCAGCAATCGGTTCTGCGTCAGACCGCCCGCTTCAAACCGCGCGGGCTGCTGGGCTTGGCCTATTGGTATGCGGTCGTCCCGATGCACGGGTTCGTATTCAACGCCATGCTAAGGGGCATTCGCAAAGAGGCGGAGTCCGATTTCAATCTGGCGGATGAACATGAACGGATTCGGACTGGCTGACATAGTTCACACTGCGACCGATATGTTCTTGAGAATTGTCTCCGCCGCCCGACGTCCACTGAGCAGCGCCCCGTTGATCGAAGGATCCTGCACATGATCCCCGCAAACGATGACCCCGTTGGCCTCTTGGGTCGGGCCCGGGCTGCAGTACGGTAAGGCTTTGGCGATGCGATACACGCGAAGCAATTCCCAACCATCAACTTTGTCACCGAACCAACCTCGCAGCTCGTCAATCACCCGCCTGCTCAATTCAGCATCCTCGCTCTTGTAGATGCCGATGAGACTGACCGAGATGAGCGATTGGCCTTCTGGGGCATATCCCGAAGAAACATCGCTGGGCACGCAGACGTGGTTGACAATTCCCCCGCCGTCACCGTTAAGCACCAAAATGTTCTCATTGAGTGGAGAGCGCGGAGCCGCATAATACAACGTCGTCGTTCCGTTCCATTGGATAGTTGACTTGCTGTTGGTAAGTGTGGATGCCGCTACGGCATCGGTGGCCACCACAACCATGCTGGCGTCGAGCATCTCGCCCGTTTGCAAGTAAACTCCATCGGGTTCCACCCGCTCAACGGGTGAACGTAATCGAATGACATCATTCGGTAAATCGCGGGCGATTTGCTTGGGCAATGCCTCCATTCCCATCGTCGGGATGGTGGCTGGCCCCTGGGCAAACATGGCGAAAACGAATCGGAAAAATGCGCTCGGCGTGGACAACGCCCGGTCAAGAAAAACGCCGCCAAAAAACGGGCGAAAGAACCGGTCAATCATCCGTAGCGAAAACCCGAGTTGCAGCAAATAGTCATTCGTCGAAATATCATTGGGCGTGGGTGTCGGGTCGCAATCGTTCATCGCAGCCCTGCGCAATCGCGCAATCCGCAGCGCATCGCCCAGACCCGCCACCGGTGCGCCAATCCCCTTCAGACTGTCCAGCGGTTTCTGCCAGGGATCGGCAAAACGATAACGTTGGGCACCAATCTGGATCAGTGCCCCGGGATAGAACGGTTTAAGTTCAAGTTCGGGATAATCGAAGAAAAGTTCCGCCTCAGGATATGCGGTCAGTAGAACTTGGAAACCACGGTCGAGCAAGAACCCGTCGACCTCGTCGGTCTTAACGCGCCCCCCAACTCGATCCGATGCTTCAAGCAGTACGAATTCAATGTCGGCTTGTTGCAGAATGCGGGCGCATGCCAACCCTGCCAGTCCTGCACCGACGATGACCACGGGAGCATTGCTGCAATCTGTCTCTGACAATCCGCGTCTCCAACCCATTGAATATTTTCTGCCGACTCACCTGGCGCGGGTCTTGAGTGTTGCCAATCCGCCATCGACGCCGATGTTTTGTCCGGTCACCCAACTGCTGGCTGGACTCAACAACCAGGAGATCACTTCGGCGATGTCTTCGGGTTGACCGATCCGCCCAAATGGGTGCAGGGCGGTGGATGCCGCCAAGGCCATTTCATTGGAGGTTATCTTCTCGCTCAACGGTGTGTCGACAAGCCCTGGAGAAATTGCGTTGAAGCGAATCCCGTTGTTCGCATAGGTTGCTGCGGCTGAACGCATCAGTCCGACGACTCCGGCTTTGGCTGCGGCGATAGCCTCATGGTTGGCAAGCCCGATCTGCGCTGCGGCCGAACTCATCAAGACAACGGACCCACCCGTTTTGCGCAGGGTTTTGGCGGCGGCTTTGACGGTATAAAAAGCGGTGAGCAGGTTCGTGTTGAGGACCTCTCCGAATTCGTCAGTCGTAGTCAAATGGGCGGGCTTCAGGAGAATGGAACCTGCGCAGTTGACAACCCCATCAAGTCGACCGCCCCTTTCGTGGGCAGCTTGCAAGCATGCCCCCCAACTCGATTCTTGTTCGGCATCCAGTTCGACCAGTTGTCCTTGAAGTTCCGAGCCAAGAGCTTCAAGACGCGACAGATCCCTTCCTGCAAGGACCACCCGCGCGCCTGAATCAACAAGTTTCTTCGCGACACACGAGCCCATACCTCCACTGGCCCCAATAATGAGATGAACACTTCCTTCGAGACCCGCGTGGTTGGATGGCATTCCGTTTAACCTGAAAAAGTGAAATGAATTACAACCCTAACTTCGCCCGTAATACGTTCCAAGGAAAGACCTGACCATCAAAACCCATGACTTTTCCAAGACGGTTGGCTGGGGAGCCAGGGCCCATTCGTGCAACCAAGTGCTGACCGATGCGCACCTCAATATTGCATCCCGTTCGGCGTAGGATGTTGCCCAGTGCTCTTGGAATGGTCTGACCGCCCTTAGGTGTTAACTTGCGCAGTGCGGGAAGGGATGAGGCGGTCAGTCGGATTCCGCCCTGCACCCCCTCAATCTCGCACCGTGCATCCCCACAAGTCAGCTCTATGCAACCTTCGACATCAGCGCGTCGCTCCGAATTTGCCTCAGCTTGCATTGTCGCAGGTTCGGATTTTCAACGTTCCATTCAATTTCCAGTTGGCGTGTTGGGCGTTGGGCGAAGCGTTCGAAGGGACCCCGAGACCGAAGTCTTGAAATTCATAGGTGATTTCGGCGTTTCGCCCGGTCAGTTTGTCATACAACCCGATGGCGAGATCCGGCCAAGTCGTGGTGTCCTGCGGTGTGGTTTGCGTACTGCTCATGGCTTGTTCTCCAGTTGTTGTTGATAATTTTCTCAGAGGCGTTTTCAAGCGCCATTTTTTCTAAGAATTCAGTTTAGTTGTTGGAATATTCTTTGAGGAACCCGCGAAACAAGGTCAGGTGTTCTTCCTCGTCGGCGAGCAGCCGCGTGCAAAGGTCCTGCGTGACAAAGTCGGATCCGTCGCATGCCCGGATGATTTTGTTGTACTGTTCGCAGGCGCCCTGCTCCGCCTCGATGACGGCTTCGATGACGCTGACCACATCTGTGGATTCGATCGGTGGCTTCTTTTGACCACCCAGTTCAACCTCAATTGCCCCGGGAATGCGCCCACCCAGTTGCTTGATACGCTTGCCCAATTCCTGGGCATGCTGAATCTCTTCCTGAATGTCCGCCGCTAGAGATTTCTTAATTTCTTCGGCGCGAACACCGTCAGGGTTGATACTATTGGCTATGTAATTCATCACCGTTTCGAGTTCCATGCTGTAAGATTTTTGCAGCATCTTGATGATCTCATTGAGATCTGTCGACATGCTTTTCACTCCTCAGAACCAAAGATTGGGTCATCTGAGCCAACGAGACATCCCGTTGGCCTCCCAGTCTGGCAAGTATGACTTCGCCAATGAGACTAGAATGGATTCATAATTTTTGCCCAAGCTCGAAAGGATCGATTCCGCCGTGGAAGCGCTCATTCGGCGGATCAACACATGCCCCGATCCACTCTGACAAACCCGATTGACAATGCCCCCTCAACTTAATCCTCCTGTTGGATTAGTTTTTTGGTCTCGATTGCGTAGAATTTTACAACGAGCATCAATTGACGTTCAACATTGCGACCAACCAGGCTAGGATCGTTGCGAGAGCAGATAGACAGTTTCGCTACCAATTGCACATTGGGCACAGCCCACCAATTGATCGTCACGCATTGCTTAGAATGGACAAAGTAACGATGGTTACGTCTGCCAATTTACCGCCACGAGGGACAATCCAAACTTTGGGTGCTGCTGCCCGGGATTAGCGAACGTATCTTTTGCCATCAGGTTGCAAGCCAATGATTCGCAAATTCAGCGTCGATCGACTCGCAGTGCGCAAACCGGTGACCCACCTTGCGGTGGTCTTCGGTGACCAACTCGACCTTAACGCCTCCACCCTCAAAAGCCTCGACAAGGACCGCGATGCAATTTTGATGATGGAGGTGGCGGGGGAATCGGCTGAGGTTCCCAGTCACAAGCAGCGGACAACGTTGTTTCTTTCAGCGATGCGCCATTTCGCCCAAGACGCACTGAAAACCGGATACCGTGTGCATTACATTCGGCTCGACGATCCAAACAACACCCAATCGTTGGACGGCGAAATCGAGCGGGCCATACGTCAACTAAAACCTGAACGCCTCATATGTACTGAACCGGGCGAATGGCGGATTCGGAACATGATCGAGCAGGTCGCGGCTAACTTATCCTGCCCGCTCGCGATCAACGATGACGACCACTTTCTGGTCACCGGCGAGGAATTCTCCGCATGGATGGCCGAGCGCAAGCAACCTGTCATGGAGCATTTCTATCGAAAGCAACGCCGCAAGCTCGACATTCTGATGGATACCGACGGTAAACCAACCGGTGGGGAATGGAACTACGACAAGGACAACCGCAACGCGCTCAAACGCGCTCCAGGCCTGCGCCCCCCGTACACCCCGCGCGTCGATGAAATTACCCAAGAGGTTATCGCTCTGGTTAAGCGGCAGCTTCCAGATCTTCCTGGCAAACTTGACTCATTTCGCTGGGCGGTGACCCGCACCCAGGCTCGGCGGGCGTTGAAGGATTTTGTCGAGCATCGCTTGCCCAATTTCGGCGCGTACCAAGACGCCATGTGGTCCGGTGAGCCGCACATTTTTCATTCCTTGGTGTCACCCGCGCTCAATTTGAAACTTCTCAATCCACGCGAGTGCGTCCGCGCTGCAGTACACGCGTTCGAATCGGGACACGCCCCGCTCAACAGCGTCGAAGGGTTCGTTCGCCAGATCATCGGTTGGCGCGAGTTTATTCGCGGGATCTACTGGCATGAGGGGCCCGACTACGGACGACGCAACGCGCTGGAGCATCAAGGGGCGTTGCCAGAGTTTTACTGGACCGGCGAAACCGACATGGTGTGCATGGGCGACGCGCTCGGTCAGGTGATCGAGCAGGGGTATGGACACCACATTCAGCGACTGATGGTCACTGGCAACTTCGCACTGCTGGCTGGCATCGATCCGCGCCTGGTCAGCGATTGGTATCTGGGCATGTACGTGGATGCTGTTGACTGGGTCACGTCACCCAACGTATTGGGGATGGCCCTTCATGCGGACGGTGGCGTGGTCGGAACCAAACCATACGCGGCCAGTGGTAAGTACATCCAACGCATGAGCAATTACTGTACGGAGTGTCGATTTGACCCAGGGAAGCGGCACGGTCCGGACGCGTGTCCATTCACGACGTTCTACTGGGATTTTCTCCTGCGGCATGAAGATCGCTTTCGCAACAACCATCGAATGACCATGATGCTCAAGAACCTCAGCCGCCTGTCCAAAAGCGAGAAGCAGCAGATCACCCAAGAAGCCAACAAGCTGCGGGTGGAATTTGCCATCGTTCCCCCCGACGGCGCGTGAAATGCGAGTTTCTGCAAAAGGTTTGGGCACTTGCCGCCCGATTCCCTGCACGGTGCTTTAATCGCCGGGTAGCATCACCCAGAGTTCACGGCGGCCACAGTTACAGTGCACTGCACGGCCCAAGAATCCAAGGCATACCCATGACGTCGGTAGCGCCATTCTTGCGGCGTGATAAGCGCCGAGCGTCGATGAAGGAGCTTTGAGGCGCGCAAGTCTGTTTGCAACCGAAGGGACGGGATGAAAAATGGCTTCGACTCCGTTTGGCCTCTCGGATTCGTTATCCTGCCAGCGATCCAAAGTTTCAATGGTCTTCCGTAAGTTGCACTCATCCACGCCATTGCGCAACGTCTGAGCATCTGCGGCATACACACCTCGCCGACTCGGTGTTGGTAGAATCAGCAATCCAATAAACGACCATAGCGTGAACCACAGTGCAAGCGTGAGCAGGCCCTCGATGGTGGCCACGCCGCTTCCGGGCAACAAGGCAGATAGAAAGAATCCGCCCAAGTTCCATGTTAAAGCCAGCCACACACCACGGGCACGTGTACCGGTGGCCACCTGGGTGCGACGACAAGTCATCTGTGCAGACAGTAGTTCGGAGGGAAGTTGCTCGAACCAGAGAGCCGGGGCCCACAAGCGTTCAATTCCTGGCAGTCCACTCAAGCCTCCAATAAAGCTTTCATCCGAAGCTTTTACGACTCGCAACGGTGGGATCTGATTTGGCAAGTGGGTTGATCGCGAGCCAATGGTAGTTCTCGGTAATCGGGCCACGAGCACAGCCAGCTGTGCTTGAAACGCAACCATTGCAAGCATCATTGTGCTTGCAACCACGGTGACGCCCCGCACTCAAGATGAACAGCGCGCTTCCGAGCATAACGATCGATTGAACCAAGACGCCGCGGCCCCACGCGGACGCGAATGTACCAAAGCCAGGATGTTTGCGACCAAATGCGCGCGGTAGCCAATATCCTCCGAGCACATCGAACGGAATGGACAGCAATACGAAACACGCCAGAACCTGTAGCCATGAAACGATTTCGGCACGGATGCCTACGGTAACCATACCAAACGCCTTTTGAGGTACGCCAAAGACTAAAGCGGTTGAAGCGGCTACCACAAGTGTTCCCACTGAGGCGATACCCAGCCACAGTCGCGCCCGTGCATAGGTCATGGTATCGTGGTGAATTGGCTTTGCTGCAATGAAGGTCGTCATACTTTCATCCTCTCATGATATCTTCGTGATCGACCAAATGGGCAGCAGCAGAAAGTCCGCTCAAGAAAGCTCCTTCCAGGCGAGCACCATGACACCAGTCGCCACAGACTATCCATCCCGCATCTCTATCAATGATGCTACCATCATCAAGCGGGTCTGGCGGTTGCGCGTAACGCCAACGATGGGCTTCGCGATGCGTGGGGTCCAACTGATCCAAGCCAGCGACATCTTCAAACGCGGTGGTCAATTCGTCGGCCACCGTTGCGGCATCCTGATCCAGATGGGTGGTCGACCATTCGGGTGTACCGTGCAGGACCCAGCTTTCACTTACAGTCCGGCCCGGTTTCGAGTTGTTCCGGGCAACCCACGACAGCGGTGACCCGTCAACAAACGCGGCGTCGAACGAAACACCCACGCGTTCCTCCAAACCCAGCATGACCGCCCAACACGGTGTCAGTTGGCAGTCGATGATGCGTTCGTCGGTAATGCCGGCGCTTTCAAGAATCTTAATGGCTTGCGCGCTGGGCAACGCTAAGATAAAGACATCGTATTCGCCTGTGATAGACTCAGTATTGTCAACGAACCGCCAGCCCTGCCTCGACTTCGTGATGCGTTTGATGGTTCGACCGAGCATGACATTCAGTGAATTGGCGAGCTGTTTGGCCATTGCGTTCATGCCGGGCAAACCGACGTACCGTACGCTGGAGGGTCCAGGTGCGACACCAGCCTTTGAAATCGACACCACGGAACCTGGCCATTCAGCAACGACCCCAGACTTAATCCAGTGGTCAACGATTCGGCGAAATCGCGGAGCGCGGACAGTGAAGTACTGGGCACCATGGTCGAATGCATACGGTCCGCAGCGGCGGGTCGCAGTTCGCCCACCGACCCCGCGCGACTTGTCGAAGATGTCGACGTTGTGGCCGTGTTCCTGCAAACTTTGTGCAGCCGTCAGTCCTGCGATACCTGCCCCGATGACCCCAACACGCATTCCGATTTCTCCCAGTGATTGGACGAAGTAACCAAGAAATGAAGGAAATTCCAGAAGTTCGAACAACGCCCAAGTACATTGCGTTCACACCGGAGGCTCAGCCACCGTGAAAAATGATAGGCGATTGAATCCAAACAACCAGTTGAATGCGAATGCGATGTTGAGAGGACGAGCTGCGCGAATCGCGCAACAAAACCCTGGTGCCGGCCGCGACCGAAGATACTCAACTAGTGCTTTGCGTCAGGGGTTGAGTATTTGTCATCAAACGTTTGTCCTTGGTACCCGTGCCAAATCTGTGCTGTGTCAATGTCCGATGCGCAGCCTAGTGTGGGAGTCGCAATCAACATCATCAAAGGCGCGTCTCCGACACTCGTGGGTCTGAAAGGAGAGACTCCGGCACAAGGCATGCGTCGGTTACAAGGACTGTCAGTCCTTGAAGAACACGCGCTCTCTGCGCTCATTGCAGAAAGAATCTCTTTAAGATCCTTTTTGCCCGCGAGGCTCGACAGATCCGTTGCACGCTGGCGGCATAGTGATACTAGCATCCGGCGTGGAAGCGCGTCCGGCGGTATTGAATCCGTGTCATTACCAGCGATTTTGTGGAAGTTCCTTTAGGCGACACTTTCGCTGAGTTCACTATAATGGTCCCAATTGGCAGGCTTGAATTCGAACGATCAACTGGCATGGTTAGCGCTATGGAATACATCAAAGTTCGCGATGTGCGTAAGGTCTATCGCAAGAAGAGCTTGGAAGTACCGGTCCTCAGCGGCTTGGATCTGACGGTTGACAGCGGGGAATTCGTTGCCCTGATGGGCCCCAGCGGTTCGGGAAAGACGACGCTGCTGAACTTGCTTGGTGCCCTTGATAGCCCTTCCGGTGGCACCATCGAAGTTGGCGGCGATGCCCTGCACGCCATGTCGGACCGGGAGCGGACCTCGTGGCGGTCGCAGCATTGCGGATTCATCTTCCAGATGTATCACCTGATTCCGGTGCTGACGGCTGCTCAGAATGTCAGCCTCCCGCTCAGTCTATTCAAGATGAGTTCGTCTGAGCGGCGCGAGCGGGTGCAGGTAGCCCTCTCCGTTGTCGGATTGGAAGATCGGGCGGATCATAAACCGAATCAGCTTTCCGGCGGTCAGGAGCAACGCGTGGCCATTGCCCGAGCGTTGGTCACTGATCCGGAGTTGCTGTTGGCCGACGAACCCACTGGCGATCTCGATGCTGACAATGCCCATGAAATTCTGATTCTCTTGGAGCGTCTGAATCGGGAGTTCGGCAAAACGATCATCATGGTGACCCACGATCAGAAAGCGGCTGGGCACGCGACACGCCTGGTCCATCTCGAAAAAGGCAAGTTGATGTCCGACGAAGCCGCCGCCGCACTAACATACTGACTTGGCATACTGACTTGGCATATTGACTTGGCATATTGAGTTGGAATCAGATCGACATGCTTATCCTCAAGAATCTGGGAAGAAACAAACGCCGCACCATTCTCACGCTGGTGGCCATTGCCCTCCCGCTGTTCGTTTTTTTGATTACGAGCACGCTGAAAGAGCAGATCGACCGGACGTTTACGGAGATGGAAAAGTCGATGCGTGTGGCCACCCATCAGCGCTTGACGTACACGACGATGCTGCCACAGCGGATTCGCGGGGAGATCGAGTCGATCGCCCCGGAAGGTTACCTGGAAGCGGTTTGCAGTTCGGCTTGGTTCGGTGGAAAAATTGAGGGCACGCAGCAATCTTTCCCGAGCATGGCTGTGGATCACGACACATTTCACATTGTCTACAACGATTATGAAATGACCGACGATGAAGTCGCGAAGTTTGCGGACGAGAAACGCGGTGCGGTCATTGGTAAAGAATTCGCCAAGGCGCTGAATGTCGGCGTGGGTGACCGAGTGACGTTGAAGGGCACGATTCCTCCGTTCCCCGAATTGGAATTCATCGTGACGGCGATTCCGGAGGGGCTGAGCGATCCATGGTTGTACTTTCGCCTCGACTATTACGACGAGGTCACACGCGAGATGACCGGTAGTCCAATCGGGGTGCACAACTTCTGGATGCGCGCCTCAACCCCGCAAGCCCAACGATGGGCTCTGAATGAAATCGACCTGCACTTCGCCAACAGTCAGCATGAGACCCGAACCGAAACGGAGTCCACCTTCATCCGGGCGTTCCTCGAATCGGGCGGCGACTGGGTCGGGATGGCCTGGCGCATCGGGTGCATGGTCGTCTTCGTGGCGCTATCTGTCGGCTTCAATACGATGAGCATGGCCTACCGGGAGCGGATCAGCGAAATCGCGGTGCTGCGGGCGATGGGTTTTTCCAGCGGAAGAATCGCATTCATGGTTGTCTCCGAGGGACTGCTTCTCGGACTGATGGGTGGGTTGTTGGCCGTCGTGCCCATCTATCTGCTGACTAATCTCAGAGAGATAAGCCTCCCGGGCGTCGGGGCTTTCGCCATCGACCCGCCTGTCGCTGGAATGGTCATGGTGGTGGCTGTCCTCTGCGGGGTGTTCGCAGCCCTCGTTCCCGCAATCACAGCCTCTCGCCTTGAAGTGACGACGGCACTGCGGAAGGTGGCATGACCAAATGGGACTTCCAACGCGTTACAACGTGATGAGCCTATTTGCCCGCCCGGTGGGAACGATCAGTTCCATCCTCTTGATCGCGATTGTGATCGCCGTGTTTTCTTACTTGCAAGCCATCACCGATAGCGCATTCTCGGTGATGAGCAGGACGGGTGATCCTCTGACAGTATTGGTCGTCAGCCAATCCGCAGACAGCGAAGCGGTTTCCGGATTCGGGAAGGATCAATTCAACAAGTTGGAATTGGCACCCAAGTTGGCGACCGATGCGGACGGGGCATTGATGAGTGCGGAACTGGTGGCAATCAGCAGCGCCGCGTCGTTCGAGAATCCTGAAGTCAAGGTGAATGCCTGCGTTCGCGGCGTGAACTTCGCTCGGGCCAATGCCGTTCGTGATGGTCGCGTGAAGCTGATCGAGGGGCGCGTTTTCAATCCAGGCACCTACGAAGTCATCGTGGGCGAATCTGCTGCGGGAACCTGGATGGAACATCAATTGGGCGACGAGGTCGAAATTGGCAATCGCGGTGTTCGCAAGTTCAAGGTTGTCGGAATCTTCTCCACCGGGGGCACGGCCGCCGACAGCGAAATCTGGGGCTACGTCGAGACCCTGCGCGATGTATACGGTCGCAATGGTTACTCGTCTGCTCGATTGCGGGCGGCGTCAGAGACCGGCGCGTCGGAGATGATCCAGTATATCGAAGGACCCTCGGTCGAACTCACCGCCACGACCGAGAGAGACTACTTCGCGGACATGTCCCGCGGTCAGCAGGCGACGCAGGTCTTTAGCCTGGCCATGATCGTCATTCTGGGAATAGCCTCCGCCTTCGCGGTTGCCAACACCATGTACGCGGCCGTCGCGGGTCGCTCACGCGAAATTGGGATGCTCCGGGCGATGGGTTATTCCTCGGGCAGTGTGCTGGTCTCCTTTATGATGGAGGGAATCTTCGTATCCTTGGCGGGCGGAATCCTGGGTTGCCTGATGAGTTTGTTCGCCAACGGTCTGCGTGAAAATATTCTGCCCGGTGCGTTTACCACCGTGAGCTATCAGTTGACAATAACGCCCAAAGTCATCGGGGTATCGTTGGCCGTGGCATTGATTATCGGTTTCGTGGGATCGATCATCCCCGCCAGCCGGGCCGCCCGAATGCCGGTGACAATCGCCTTGCGTGAGGCGTGACTGAGAAGTACTCCACTGGGTGAACATGGACGAATCCATTGACAATCTGGAGCGCCTGCGGATTTCCAAGGGGCAGCGTCCAACCTCGCGCAACCGTACCGGTTGGTTGATCGCGGCCATCGTGATCGTTGTCGCAGCGGTCGGGGTTGGGGCGGCGTGGTGGTACTACCGGACGACCGGTGTAAACATCGTCGCCAGCTTGACGCAGAAACCGGTCGCGGTGCGCACTCGTGTCATTCCGCGTCAGCAAGCTGACGCCGGCGGGGAAGTCGTTCTGGTGGCCAACGGAAGAATCGTCAGCGATGTGCGGGTTTATGTTGCGACGAAAGTGTCTGGGCAGATCACTTCGATGGAGGTCGAGCAGGGCGACTATGTCGAGAAGGATCAGGTGCTCGCCCGCATCGAGGTCGATGTTTACGAAGCCCAGCGCGACGAAGCCCGGGCGACGGTGGAGCGTTTGACCCATGCGATAGAGCGCGCCCAAGCCGACCAACTTGGTCAGCAGGCCAGCATCGCCGAAGCCCAAGCCGAACACGATTGGCGAAAGTACAATCTCGAACGCCTGCAAGCGCTAGAATTCCGGGATCGCGCCAGTGACGTGGAACTTGTCGAAGCCCAACACATTTTCGAAGGTGCCCAAGCCGCCCTGGCCGTCGCCAAAGCGGCTGAGCAATCAGCGCTGACGGCGATCGATGTGACCCGCGCGGAATTGAAGTCAGCCGAATCCATCCTGCGATTGTGGCAAAAACGCCTGGACGATTGTGAGATTCGCGCTCCCATTTCCGGTGTTGTGTTGGAACGCAATGCCCAAATTGGCGACTTTCTGGCTGCGGAGGGCGGTCGCGGCGCCAACGCCAACGCCCAACTCGTCAGCATCGCCGACATGACCCGCCTTCGCGTGGAGATCGACATTTCCGAACGCGACATTCACCGCGTGTATCCAAAGCAGGAAGCGCGGATCACCCCGGATGCCTACAAGTCGTCCAACCATCGCGGGGAAGTCATGTGGATTGACCCGGTCGGAAACTACGCTCGGGCGATCGTGCAGGTCAAGGTGCGCATCAAAGACCCAAGCCCGCAATTGCGTATCGAAGGCTCCGCCAAGGTGGAATTCCTCGCACCGAAAGAGGACGCCGCCACAGAGCAGTTGGCCAACTTCTGGCTTCCATTGGACGCGGTCAAGATCCCGGTGGACGGCAGTGCCCCATTGGTCTTCACGGTCATCGACGATCGCGCCGTGGAAAACCGCGTCACAATTGGTTCGAGAACCAACAAATTGGTCGAAGTCACCAACGGTGTATACGCAGGAATGGAAATCATCGCCAGCCAGTTGGACGAAATTGAAGACGGAACCCCGGTAGATATCCAAGCGGAATAGCAATGACTTATCGCAATGTCTCAATCGCCGATGTGTTGAATTACCAGTGCTGACGATCTACAGTCGAAATGATGGACAATTCCCGCACACCGCATCGATGCAAAACCGGCGGTGCCCGCAATTCAGCCAAAAGTGCGCAAGAACCCAACGAAATAATGCGGATGGTTGCCTTCCGAGCTAAAAGGCTAGATTTGAGTCCGGTGTACTGGACGAATCAAGGGATGTTTGCTGATGGCAGCGCGATTTGATCTCTACGTTGGCATTGATTACAGCGGTGCGAAGACACCCACATCGCGATTGAAGGGGTTGCAGGTGTTCGCTTGTGCGGACGGTATTCCGCAAGTCGTCACTTCACCGGGCGTGCCGGTCTGCCGTGGATCAAGCAAATCAAGGATGCGGTTGGCGATTATGTCCACTGCTGGCCCTTTGACGGTTGGGACGTGCCCGAAGGCAAATCGCTTTTAGCGGAGGTGTACCCGGCTATCCTCAAGAACCGGTATCCAAGGGAGCTACGTGCATCCGACGAACAAGACGCATACGCGATTGCCCGATGGTTGATGGTGACCGACCGACGCGGTTTTCTCGATCGATATACCCATCCGCCGCTGACTGACAACGAACGTGCTGTCGCCAAACTGGAAGGGTGGATTCTGGGAATCGCTTAAGCTGGACCGCGCCGATTGTCTCGTGATTCATTGGTTTTGTGGCATCAATCGTCGTCGGTGACTTGAGGTCCCCGCAAAATCCCTTCTGCCGGACCGCATATTTCGACGAGTGCGATTTCGATGGTCAACCCCGGGCCGAATGCAATGAGCATGACGTGTCCTTCAAGGCCTGATTCGATCGCGGCTTGAAGAATGAACAGAATCGTCGGTGATGACATATTACCGAATCGGCGCAGTACAAATCTTGAGAGAGCGAGCGACCCTTCGGGCAGCCTAATCGACTCTTCGACGGCATCGAGAATTTGCGGCCCGCCCGGATGAACGAGCCAGTGATCGATCTGCCGTGCCGACAATGAAGCACCCGCCAGAAATTTTTCGATTGCACCGGGCAGGTGCGTCGCCAGCGTCGTGGGTAACTCTGGTGACAGTACCAAGCGCAGACCAAAGTCGCCCGCCCACCAGACCATCTGTCCCGCAAAGGCGGGGATAGAAACGCATTGTGCGTGAAGAACACGAACCCCTGAGGTCTCATCCTTCAATAAGACCGCGGCGGCGCCGTCTGCAAAGAGCAGGTTGGCGGTCAGTTGATCCAGATCAGCCGAATACTGGAAGTGCAGCGACGACAATTCGCAGGCGACAACGAGTGCTGAAGCAGAGGTATTGTGTCGCGCCAATCGCAGTGCCGCCAACGCGGCCGAGCATCCCATAAAGCCAAGATTCCAACGGTCCACTTCGTGCGGAACGGTCGAGTGACGAAAGACTGCCAACTCCAAGCCAGGCGACGATGCATGGGTACAACTGACGGTGATCAGACTTGCTACCTTAGCAAGATCATCGCCCTCGAAACCGTTGAGTAGGCGGGCGACGAGTCGGTCCGCCAGCGCGTCAAATGCTTGCGATCGTGCATTCATACCGGGACCTTCCGGTTGAACGCCCGCCAGTTGATAGAGTCCGGTGGGGTCGTCGAAATCGGACTGCGTCTCCATCGCGGCGAAGTGTCGTCGTTCGATACCAGTAAGCGGTATCAGCTTGGCCATCCGCCGCGCAGTGCGCGCGTCTGGGCAGATTCCCGGAAGAAGCGATGCTGCGCGCTCTGTGCTCAGGGCGGCTTCGGGTACAGCCGTTCCGAGTGCGTGTATGTATGATGGCATCAGGTCCCTTCCGTGACGGGTTTGACGTGGACACCGCGCAAGAGGTGGCCACCGATCGTTTCCAGTCCTGGAAAGCGACTGTCCGCGAGCCTGAAGACTGCCTTGCTTCGCAAAAATCGACTCAACCAGTGCGTCCGTCGTCGAACGCGGCGGTGTTGGCGAAGCCGTCTGCGATAGTCGCTCACGACGATCTCACCGGTTTCATCGGTGAGCACGGCCCGCGCTGCGGCCAAGCCGCTCCGCAACGCCTGACCAATGCCCTCGCCGCTGAAGGGTTCTTCAAATCCGGCTGCGTCGCCCGCGACCAGCACGTTTCCGTATCCAACCCGCGTGGGTCGATGCGGGAAATTCGCCGTCCCCAGTTTGGGTGCGATGGTCGGCAATTCTAAGACTTGCAGAATGTCGGCGTTTGGATTCGCAGCACGAAG
>BQJS01000092.1 GCA_021604825.1 Phycisphaerae bacterium
CGACGGTGCGGATTCGATTCAGTGCCAGCGATCTTTCCATTGGAACAATTGTCGAATGCGCCGTCGATGCTGTGCGTGTTGAGGTTTATTCGTGCGATGGGTCCGCGTCGTGTGCTGACGGCATCTTGAATCAGGATGAGGTGCGGATCGATTGTGGTGGTTCGTGCGATCCTTGTGTGTGTACTTTGGACGCTGAGTGCGAAGACGGACAGTTTTGTACTGGCACGAGGGCGTGTGACTCATTCGGAATGTGCGTCTCGTCGAGTTTGCCTTGCGGTGATGGTGAGTGGTGTCGCGAATCGGACGATCAGTGTGTGGTGTATGGCAACGGTGATTTTGATTCAGACGGTGATGTCGACCTGAGCGATTTCGCGCAATTTCAGTCGTGCTTCGGAGTGGTACCGATCGGACCGTGCGAGCCGGGCAATCTGATCGGTGGGGGCGTTATTGATTTGGAAGACTTCAGCGAATTTGCCGGGAACCTCGTCGCGCCTATCAGCCCCTGAGTGTCATTTGTTGGAGTTTCTGAAAGATCTCGGACACATTTTGGCCAACTGATTGGCCCTGCAAGTGTTTGATTTTCAACCATGCGAGGGGGCTCGGAGAGGTCTCTGGTGCATTTGAGCTTGACTTGGCAGTCTATTTTTTCGAGAATATATGCGTGTGGTCCAAAGCGTGTGTAGCGACCGGCGACAAACCAAGCGTTTCTAGCTGGCCGCGTTGATTTCTAGGTTGGCGTGATATGCGTTTGTCGCTGATGCGTCGTCCTTCGTCGAAATCAATCTTAAGGCAAACTGATCATCCCGAACATAACTTACTGTGAACCGTGCTGGGTTTCATGGTCTTGGAGATTCAATATTATGGCTAGAGTACGAGCCCGCAGTCATCGCGGATTTACACTGGTTGAATTGCTGGTTGTTATTTCAATCATTGCCCTCTTGGTTTCAATCCTCTTGCCTTCTTTGCAAAAAGCGCGCGATAGCGCGAAACGCATCAAGTGCAGTGCAAATGTTCGAGGCATCACTCAGGCGGGTTTGACTTACGCTGCTGACGACCGTCTTGAATTTGCGATTCCGATCAACAAAGCCGACGCTACGCAACCAGAATCGTATCGATCGGTTTATGCGTATGGCGGAAAAAGTGGTACCGGCCACACGGGATTGGTCAATCAAAGTTTCTTTTCGGGCAAACGAGGCCAAGGGTCGGTCCACAGGCCGCTCAATCGGGTCATGTATCCGAAAGCAACCTTTATTAATCCTCCTCCACCATTCGACTTTTGGGATGAAGATGCCAAGGAAGACCTGCCAATCTACACCTGCCCGGGCGACAAAGGTTTTCCCGGGATGCACATGCAAGGGTGGAGCGACAACAAGAACACAACCTCATACGACTATTTTGGAACAGCTTACAACGCAAACGTGTACTTGATTGGGCAGTCGGGAATCGGGGTGACGGTTGCGTCGAACTCACCTTATTACCGTTCGCTCTCGCAAGTTCCAAACGCCGGAAATACGATTCTGTATATGGAAAACGCAGCGCGATATGCCCAATATGCAGAAAACTCGGAATTGAATCAGGATTCATCCGGTGGTTGCCATTGGCCCTATGCATATGCAAAATTTACGGCCAAAGGTTATCACAAGCAGAATTGGCGCTTCAACGTCGCGTTCTGCGATGGGTCAGCCCGTTGGATCAAGATCAAAGGCCATGGGCGTGTTGATTATGGTCCTGGAACCGTGGAGGCGACGAATCAGTGCATCCTCGTCCGTGGACCGGATTGGCAGGTCGATACGATGCCGTCAGACCCAAAGAACACCCACAAAACCAGATCAGCGGATATCAGCGGACACGTGCAGTTGGATGGCACGGAGGGACAGTTCTTGGTTGTTGATCAATAGTCGCTGATCGTGCAATTCGATATTTACGTGCTGAATGCACGACGGGCACTCTGGCGAACTTAGGTTCATCAGAGTGCCTTTTTGTTATGGATTTCAAACGAATCTGAATTCTCGAGAATAATCAGAAGAATTTGGCCATGATTGAACGAATCTCAATCCGTCCTCGGTGGTTCGGTAATCACCACGCCTGCGATTGTGTGCGGCGTGGTGGATTCACCTTGGTTGAGTTGCTGGTGGTTGTCTCGATCATTGCACTGCTAATTTCGATCTTGCTTCCCGCGCTGCAAGGTGCCCGAGATAACGCGAAACTGCTTAAGTGTGCGGTCAATGTGCGCAGCATAGTGCAAGCGGGACTGACCTATGCGTCCGATGATCGGCAGGAATGGGGAATTCCAGTCAACGTAGGTGACGCAGAGAATATCGACTCGTGGCGATCGTACTATGCGTATGGGGGGAAGAGCGGCAGCGGGCACACAGGGGATACTGCCACGAGTTTCTTCTCTGGCGAAGATCTCCGGTTCCACGGATCCATTCATCGTCCACTCAATCGCGTGCTGTATCCAAAAGCCAATTTCTATCAACCGACACCATCGTCCGAAAGCTGGGAGCCGGACACCAAAGAAAACCTTCCCGTTTATCAGTGTCCAAGCGACAAGGGTTTCCCCGGCATGCATATGAAGGGGTGGAGTCAGAGGCCCGAAGTGACCTCATACGACTTCTTCGGGACGTCTTATAGCGCCAACGTCTACTTGGTCAGCGCGCAAGGTGCAGGTAAGCCCGTCGATTCCAATTCACCTTACCAACGGTCGTTGTCACGTGTGCCCAATCCGGGAAACACGATTTTGTATTTGGAAAATGCTGCGCGCTACGCGGCGTATGCAAACAATCCTGAACTGATTCAACCCACGGATGACTGCTGGTGGCCCTACAGCTATGGAACATTCATCGCGAAGGGGTGGCACAAGAAAAACTTTCGATTCAACGTTGGATTTTGTGACGGTTCAGCCCGCAAGATCAAACTGAAAGGTCACGGTTTGGTCCAGTACGGCCCGGGGACAATTGAAGAGGTCAATCGTTGTATCTTGCTTCGTGGAGCCGATTGGCAACTCGACACGCTGCCCGCCAGATTGGTCAAAACCAATAAGATTCGATCGCAGGACATCGATGGTCATACGCCACAGCGTGACGGTGTTGATGGCCAGTTCTTGGTTGTGGACCATCCAGGAAGTTAGCATCAATTGCGATTCTGCATAATCGCCAATCCAAACGAGAGCCAACTTCGCGAAGAGATCCGCATGATGTCTTCGAAACGTCCTTGGCAGCTGCGCCCTGCAACCGTGGACAAATTCGATGCCCGCCCTGCGAAATTCAATTAGATTGAATTCGCCACACGTCAAGCGCGAAGACCGATAATCCCGCCGCCCTGCAATAGCGCTGGCATTTTGCGCAAGTTCGTGACTCCAAACCAGCGTGCTCAAAAAGGGGCATTCTTATGACTTCCCTGTTGTTCACCGATGAAGAGAGTAAGGCTTCGTCTGTCCTGGCAGTCCTCCGCATTCGTGTGGATGACCGAAGGTTGGAATCTTATGGAAGCTTCGGGCTTTTCTAGTGGATTGAATTTGAGTGGTAGATCGCGGCACCAAGAATCCTGATCGATTAGGGCACGTCTTGATCGTTGAAGACGACCGGAGCCTAGCCGCGATCGTGCGCGCTCACATGGTCAATGCTGGATTTGGTGCGACCATGACTCACAACGGCGAGCTTGGCCTCGAGATCGCACAAAATGAGCTTCCGGACGTCATCATCCTCGATATTCAATTGCCCGGTCTCGATGGGCTCAGCGTCACCCGCGCCCTTCGTGAGAACGAAGAGACCAAGGATATCCCGGTCATTCTCATAACGGCGCGCGGCGGTCGGGACGACGTCGTCTTGGGCCTTGATGCAGGCGCGCAGGATTACGTGGTCAAGCCGTTCGATGTGGTTGAACTGACGGCCCGCGTGCGTTCGATGTTAAAGCTCCGCAACGCTCAGCTTGAGATCGCGGAACTCAATCACCAACTCGAATTTGAAGTCGAGAAGAAGTCGAAACGTTTGGAACTGCTCTATTCGTTCGTCCGCGACCTGAACAAAGCCCCCAATCCAGAGCGGATCTACGATTTGGTGACCGAAGCCGTTCACAAAGTGTGTGGGTGCAAGCGCATTTCGATTATGGTTCTCGATTCGGCCACCGACCAATTGAAATGCAAGCGAGCCCTGGGCGTCTCCCCTGAGGTGGCTGAACACATGTGCGTCCAGTCAGATGCCGGGATCGCCGGTAAGGTGTTTTCAACCGGCACCACGATGGTCGCCCGCGCCCACGAGAAGCCTGGCGACACGGACAGCGTTTACTTGACCGACAGCTTTTTAAGCACGCCGCTGGTTTCGACATATATGGTGAGTGGATCGAAACGTCTCGGTGTTCTTAATGTCACGGATAAGCAAAACGGCGAGCCTTTTGAAGCCGACGAGATCGACTGTATTTGTTCGATCGCAGATTCCGCCGCCATCGCGTTGCACAATGCCGAGCAGCGGTCGGACTTGAAGCATTCGCTCAACGCGTTGCTCTCGACGGTTGGCCGGCTTAGCGAGTATCGCGACGAGGAAACCGGACTGCACCTCGAGCGCGTCAAGGAATACACGAAGTTGCTGGCGCGACAGCTGGCAAGGAATCCCGATTTTTCAGACGTCGTCACGAACAGTTTCGTTGAGGACATCTACCAAGCCGCCCCGTTGCACGATTTGGGGAAGGTCGGCATCTCAGACGAGATCCTCAACAAGCCAGGTCAGTTGACCGACGAAGAATTTCAAATCATGAAGACGCACACGTCGATCGGGCGACACACGCTGGCGCTGGCGATTGAAGAGGCTGGCCCGGTCCCGCTGCTGCAACTCTGTGCTGATATCGCTTTCTGTCATCATGAGCGCTTTGACGGCAAGGGGTATCCTCGTGGGATCAAGGGGGTAGAGATTCCTCTATGTGCCCGTATCATCGCCTTGGTTGATGCGTACGATGCCATTACCAGCCAGCGTTGCTACAAGAAGCCGATGCCCCACGCAGAAGCCGTTCGGCGCATCACTGAGGATTCTGGGAAGCATTTCGACCCGAGGATTGTCGAGGCTTTCTTGGAAGTGGAATCAGAATTCGACGTAATTCGACAGTCAAAAGCCGATACCGAACAAACACTCCAATCGGCTGGCGCACAATCTGCGAGTCACTCCGTCTAATCGGTCCTTCGGTCTCCGAATTTCAATCGTTAAACTGCAATGGACTTACGATATGGGGCGCTTGCTCGGCCGATGGTGATGCGGACCGTTCGGTCTAGGCTTCGAACATGTCGGGGACGTTGGTTGATATGTGCGAAAGCAGATCCTGGACACTGACCACGCCCAGCGGTTGTTGATCGTCATTCACCACGGGAACATGACGGAACCCACCAACGGACATTTTGTTGAGGGCGAAGGTGAGCGGGGTCTCTGCTTCAAGTGCCTCGGGTGCTGGCGTCATGAAATCGCGGACTGGGGCTTCCTTCAGCGTTTCGTAGTCGGCGGAAAGCTTTCGCAGAACGTCGCGTTCGGTGAAGATCCCAACGAGTACACCGTCATAAGACACCAGGGCACAGGTGCGGCCTCTTTCGGACATTTGCTCCACAACCGTCTGAACAGTGTCGAGCGGTGAAACGATGAGGGGATCGGGTTTGACGGCATTGATGACGTGGTCGTGATGCAGCCGCTCTTCGAGTGGATCGAGCGAACAGGTTTCGACCGACGCGAGATCGCTGTCGCAATCGACGCAGTTGTCGGCACCATCGAAGTTTTCAGTTCCGCAAGCAGGGCAAAGCATAATGACTCCTTTTCAATCTGAAGCGTGACTCTTTCCCCTGAGACTCTCCGGACTTCTTGATGAACGCACTCGCAATTCAGCGGTTTTCTACTCGACTGTCCAAGTATCTCCCGCGTTGAGCAGCTTGTCGATTTCGGCGTCTTCAGCCGCTTCCGAGGTGGGCGTCGCATCGCACATATCATCGAGGACATATTCGTAGCAAGGACGTTCAACGGCACGGAACACGCCAAATGGCTCTGGAAATTCCGGATGGTGCATGCGACTCAAGAGGTACGACAGCGACGGTTCTGCTGCCTTCTCATCATGGAAGAGCAGGTCGTCTTCGCTGACGCCATCGCCCAGGCTGACGATTTCCGGGTTTGTACAATTCAGGCGAATGCCTTTGTCGCGATCCTTACCAAAGATGAGGGGCTTGCCATGCTCGAGGATGAGCCGGGTCTCATTTTTGGTGTCTTTGTCGGTCGCGTAACTGAACGCACCGTTGTTAAAGATATTGCAGTTTTGGTAGATCTCGATGAATGACGTGCCTTTGTGCTGGGCGGCGCGTTCGAGAACGTATCCCATGTGCTTGAGGTCCACGTCGAGCGTACGGGCGACGAAACTGGCTTCGGCACCGATCGCCACCGACAACGGGTGGAGCGGGAAGTCGATCGCACCCTTGGGTGACGTCTTGGTCCGCTTGCCGACCTCTGATGTCGGGGAATATTGCCCCTTGGTCAAACCGTAGATGCGGTTGTTAAACAGCAGCACGGTCATGTCGATGTTGCGGCGGATGGCGTGGAGCAAGTGATTACCACCGATGCTCAACCCGTCTCCGTCACCCGTAACCACCCAGACCTGCAGTTCGGGTCGGGCGATCTTAAGTCCGCTGGCGACGGCCATCGCTCGCCCGTGGATGGAGTGAAAACCATACGTATTCATGTAGTATGGGAACCGGCTTGAACAACCGATGCCCGACACGAAGACGATGTTCTCCTTCGGGATACTCAAGGCAGGCAGGGTCTTTTTGACCTGGGCCAATATCGCATAGTCGCCGCAGCCCGGGCACCATCGCACCTCTTGATCAGAGGCAAAATCGGAGGGCTTGAGCGGTTCGACCGGCATTTCTACTTTCATAGCATCAATTCTTTCAAATCTCGTTCAAAGCGGATTCGATTGCTTCTTCAATTTCGGAAACGAGGAAGGGTTTCCCCTGCACCTTGTTAACGCCCTTTGCGTCCACCAAAAAGTCACTGCGCAATTTAATGATCAATTGTCCCATGTTCATCTCGGGGACGATCACCTTCTTGTAGCGCTTGAGCACTTCACCTGTGTTCTTCGGCATCGGGTTGAGGTAACGCAGGTGAGCGTGGGCGACGGCTTTGCCATTCCCGTTTGAGCGTTCGACAGCCGTCGTGATAGCGCCGTACGTACTGCCCCATCCAACGATGAGCAGATCGGCATCGGGATTGCCTTCCACCTTGAGATCGGGGATCGTCATGGCGACATTGGCAACCTTGTCAGCCCGCTCGTTAATCATCTTCTGGTGGTTGTCCGGATCGTAGTTGACATTGCCGGTGCCCGACTGCTTTTCAAGGCCACCGATGCGATGTTCAAGCCCCTTGGTTCCGGGAATCGCCCAAGGTCGTGAGCCCAGTTTGTCGCGCTCGTAGGGCATGAACGTGTCCCCGTTGGTGTTCTCCGCATGTTTCACCGGGAACTGGGGCAAGTCTTTCGATTTTGGAATACGCCAAGGCTCGCTTCCGTTGGCGAGGTAGCCGTCGGTCAGAAGAATGACCGGGGTCATGTATTGGACGGCAATCCGTATGGCTTCGACGGCCATGTCGAAACAATCTGACGGTGTACATGCCGCAATAATTGGCATCGGGCATTCACCGTTTCGCCCCCACATCGCTTGCAGGTAATCTGATTGTTCCGTCTTGGTCGGAAGTCCCGTACTCGGGCCACCACGCTGGACGTTGACGATGACAAGCGGCAGTTCTGTCATGACGGCTAGGCCCATCGCTTCACCCTTGAGGGCGACACCGGGGCCACTCGTACTCGTCACGGCGCAATCACCGCCAAAGGCTGCGCCGATGGCCGAACAGATTGCCGCAATTTCGTCTTCGGCTTGGAACGTTTTCACGCCCATCTGCGGCATCGATGCCAGCGTTTCGAGAATCGTGCTTGCCGGCGTGATTGGGTAGCTGCCCAAGAATAGTTTCTTTCCGGCACGGCGGGCAGCCGTTGCGAGTCCGATGGCTGTCGCTTCGTTACCGGTAATCTTGCGATACTTGCCTGGCTCGATTTTGGCCTTGGCGACGCGGTACGCCTGGGGGAACAATTCGATTGTGTCGCAATAGTTCCAGCCAGCGCGGAGGGCGGCGGTATTGGCGTCAGCCACCGCGGGCGTCTTGCCCATTTTCTTGGTGATCCAATCTTCGATCGGCGTCAGCGGTCGCTCATATAACCAGCACACCACGCCCAAGGCGAAGAAGTTCTTGCAGCGATTGACGCCCTTTGTATTCAGGCCGAAATCGCTGGCGGCTTCGGTCGTCAACTTGCCCATCGGAAGCTTGTGGACGCGATAATCACGCAGCGTTCCATCTTCCAAAGGGCTGACATCGAGACCGGCCTTTTGAAGGTTTGTCTTGGTGAAGGCGTCCTCGTTGACAAGGATAATGCCGCCGTCGACAACATCCTTGTAATTCATTTTCAACGCAGCAGGGTTCATCGCGACAAGCGTATCCACCCGGTCACCCGGTGTGTGGATGTCAAACTTGCTGAAGTTGATCTGAAACCCACTGACGCCCGGAAGCGATCCCGCTGGTGCGCGAATCTCAGCCGGGAAGTCTGGCAGTGTCGCCACGTCGTTCCCGAAGATAGAGGAACTGTTGGTGAACTGCGTACCGGCAAGTTGCATACCGTCGCCAGAGTCGCCGCAGAAACGAACCGTAACGGTATCGTGTTCTTGTCGCTCTACTGGTTTCGCACTGTTTTGTGTGGCTGTTGACGTCGCCATCCGACTGATCACTCCTGAATATCATTGGCAATGATTGAATATGATCGAACACCTGCCCACACCGTTTCATTGACGAGCGACATGCCCGCGGTGTGGACGGCCATCATTCTTTTCAATCAAGCGCCTTCCCGGGTTGCGGTTCCTGTTTTTGGAGATTGTGGCAGGTTATATATAGCCATTGGAAAGTGTTCAATCAGGTAGTTCACGATGCGTCGGACTGAAACGATTCCGATGACTTGATCGTTTTCGTCAACGACAGGCATGTGTCGAAAGCCACCGGTGTTCATGCGGCGGATGACGTCACGAACCCCATCGGTTGGTCGAACCGAGTCTGCGTTGGGAGTCATCACTTCGGAGACGGTGTCGTTCTGCGACCGGCCTTTGGCCAAGACGCGCTTGAGGACATCGCGCTCCGTGAAAATGCCGAGTAGCTTTCCGACGGGGTCGCAAACCAGCGCACAGCCCTTCGACTTACGACGCAACGTTTCAATGGCGGTCGAGATTCGATCCTCGCCGGCAACGGTGATTGGGGGTTCGATGCCCAGGTCGCGGATCGTGTCTTGATGTAGGTTTTCTGCAAGGCTCATGTTGTCTTTTTGCATCCTCCGCCGATTGTCCCCCAAAAATCCAACGGATTATTGGAAGGATAGGTGGTCCCAATCTCAAATTCAAGGCCACAAGACCGAAGAATCGCCACAAAAAAGAGCATCCAAGCCAGCAGCGATTCGGCCCGCGCTCGGTCGGTCCACTTGGGCGTCGTGCGAACCACTGCTATGGCGGTCGATGATTGCGATTCGCCAGCGCCAAATGGCTTAGCCGCACAACCTAGTGGCATCGACTATCCGGCTGGCTACGATCGACTAAACTTGGAATTTTTCCGATGAAAATGCAGGTCCCACATGGTCTGTGCAAACCTTCACAAGGTCCGCCGTGAGAACGTGCATCCGAAGTGTGGCCCACGCACGCGGCGAGGCGAATTCATCATGGGGTCCATTGCCCAAGCAGGCCTGTGGTCAGGCGTCGTTTGAGGTTTCCCGGGTGACACAAAATCGAACGGCGAAAATTGATAGCTCGGCAACATTAATTCAAGTCATCAAACAAGCCCCCTTCCGTCTGAGAGTAGTGCGACCAGGGGCTGTGTGATTGGATTGCACGATTCCATGCGATATACTTCCACGAAGGATGTGGCCACACGACCGGCCCGGCACCAAGGCCTAGATCGCCGGACGATTCGCCGCGTCCAAATTTGCACGATCCGTCAAGTCCACGTGTCGACTCACGATTGACGGCTGCGAGATAATTCGGGGCTGCTCAGATCGTTTGAGTTGGCGACGATGATCCAAGCCGAAGTTCGCCCCGGAAAGTAATCCGATGGTTCCCAGGATGGCGTTTGATGAAATATTACGAAAACATTCTTGATGTCGTCGGCCAAACGCCTCTTGTCAAACTCAACCGCATGGTCGAGCCGGGGATGGCCACCGTCCTCGTCAAGGTCGAATTCCTCAATCCCGGCGGGTCGGTCAAAGACCGCATGGCCATCCACATGATCAACCGCGCCGAGGAAGCCGGACTCCTCAAGAAGGGCTCGACCATCGTCGAGAGCACCTCGGGCAACACAGGGTTGGGTCTTGCGATGGCGGCGGCTGCGAAAGGCTATCGTTGCATCTGCACCATGCCCGACAAGATGTCGCAAGAGAAGATCGACATGCTAAAAGCCGTCGGTGCCGAAGTCATTATCACGCCCACCGACGTTCCCCACGACGCACCCGAAAGTTACGTCGAGGTGGCCAAACGCATCGCCCGCGAAACGTCGAATTCGTTTTACACCGATCAGTATTACAACATGGCCAACCCCGAAGCTCACTATCTCACGACCGGCCCGGAAATCTGGGAAGAAACCGATGGCAAGATCGATTGCCTGGTTGGGGGTATTGGCACTGGTGGCACGATCTCGGGAGCGGGCAAGTATCTAAAGGAAAAAGCTGCAGCGGCGGGGCGAACCGTCCGCATCGTTTGTCCCGATCCGCTCGGAAGTATCTACAAGGATGCACATGAGAAACGCGATGTGCGAAACGACCATGTGTATGCCGTCGAAGGGATTGGCCACGACTTCATGGTGGGGACGTTGGACCTGTCGGTGATCGACGAGGTCATGAACGTGTCCGACAAGGATTCGTTCATCACCGCAAGGCATCTCGCCCGCCAGGAAGGGATTTTCGCGGGTGGGTCGGCTGGGACCGCCCTTTGGGGAGCGTTGCAGGTAGCCAAGGAGATCGGCGAAGGCGGTTTGGTGGTATGCATCCTGCCGGACTCGGGCAATCGCTACCTGAGCAAGTGCTTCAGCGACGACTGGATGAAGGACAACGGGTATCTCGATCATGACGAGCGCATGGGACAAGTGCGCGAGTTGCTCGAATTCAAAGGCGAGGAAGTCGATTGCGCCCAAGCCGACGAATCCATCGAGAAGGTCGTAGCCAGGATGATGGAAAAGGGCTACTCCCAAATGCCGGTGAGGCGTGCGGGCAACGGTGAGTTCCAGATGATCCACGAGAAGGATTTGCTGCAGGGCTTGGTGACAGGTCGCTGCCGTCCCGACGATCCGATCTCAAAGTCAGCCGCCCCGTTGCACGGCCAAGTCAGACTTCACGATTCGCTGTCCAAAGTGCAAGGCATCCTCGACACCGGAAACGTAGCCATCGTCATGGAGAACGACCAAATCGCCGGCATCATCAGCAAGATTGACATGGTCCACTACTTATCGTCGAAGTCGTAAGCAAACACCCAATAACCACCGACCCGTAGGGTGCGTCCCGGACGCACCTGTTGGCACCCCATGATTCTCAGTTGACACCCCGTAATTTTCAGCCGCCTCAAACTGAATCTATTTGTTCGGCTGCTCTCGATCTCGCCACAATTCCAAGGAGCAAACCGATCAACGCTCCGCATGCCCAAGTCGCACTATCTGACCAGACAAACAATTTCAGGACGGAAGTGTGAATCAGTAATACCACGGCGAAGATTTTGATCTTGAAATCTCGAGATGACAGGAGCCCATAGGTGAACAAAACCATGTGCCCAGAAAATGGCGTGGCCGTCGTGATCAATCGTGAGGCCGCAATCGCGATCGCAATCAGATCCAACGACACTAGCGAAAAGAATGCAGACCGTCTGGCATTGATTCTATCGCACAGAAGCGCCGCCGCGAAGATGATCGGCGGTGAGACGTATTGAAAAAAATGTAGCGTTTCTATCCAGCCTGATTGGGCTCCTTTGAGCATGGTCAAAATAACCGACAAAGCCACCGCCGCAATGAGCACGACTCGACGAAATGGAGCCGCGCGATCGTGCTTAGGATGCTTAGGAAGGGAACCAACATAAACTTCTTTGCTGCTGGGTCTATTCATAGTGCGGCCATGTGCCTGATCGTACCTTGCCGGAGTCGTTCTCGATCGGTGCCCAAAAATCTCGAAAAACAGTTGTTCTCTGCTTTGTGATTTGTAGATCGACTATGTTGATAAACATAATTACGATGGCCAGGACTAGAAAGTTCAGACCGGACGCACCTGTTGATGGGTACTGAGAAAAGCAATGAACGGCCGAACACAAAAACGTCCAGGCAAATCCTGGCGGCGGCGAATTGTTGTGGCTGCGTTTGCTGTGCTTGGCCTGATGATGGTCTCGGTCTTCTCGCTAATTCTTTGGCTGGAAAGGGATGCCGCGAAGATCCAAGGGGCATTGGCGACGGGGCGATTGGCCGACTTGCCAGTAACTGCGACAAACGTCGAAGTCGAAACCATTGGCAACATGTTTTCGAGGCAGTTCTGGCTTCGGTTTGAAGCATCTCCCGAAGACATTGAGGCTTTCATTTCTGAATCGCCCGGGTTGGCAGGCATTGAGCCTGAACACATTGGCTCGCAGCCGTCCGAAACGAATGACCGACGCGACGGCGACGCGACAAAAGTGGCAGACGAAGTGACCAGCTCCCCGATCGGTACATACCACGATCGTCTAGAATGGTTCGATCCCGAGATCCGTGTTCGAGGTCGCCGCTACGAGATACCGTGGGATAAGAATGCAAACTATGGCGAAGTCATCATCAATGACGAAACGAACACGGTGTATATCAACACGGGGCATAGTTGACGTCGTACGGAGATCAGTTGTAGGACCGATCAACAGGTGCGTCCGGGACGCACCCTACATGTTTGTCACAGTCTTCTTGAACTCCAAACCTGCCGCGGCGAGTTCTCTTAGGATTGCTGAATAAATTGCAGCGTGGGTTGGGATGTGGGAACCGGTTATTGGTAAGTCGTCGGTTAGTAGTAACTTGGCTGCGATGGCGGCGGGTAGGCCTACTGTTTTTGACATCGCGGTGAAGCGGTTGGGTTCGCCGTATTCGATCAGCGTTGAGACTACTCTCTCGCGGCGATCGTTTTCATTGGGGTAGCGGACTTCCAACTCGTGGACCAGCACGACCATGTCGCGTTCGGTTTCGCCCAGGACCAGTTTCTTCTGCAATAGATGGCTTAGTACCTCAGCCGACGTTTCGCCATCGATGCCGGTTGGCTCTTCTGAGAACAAACCCAACCATTTGAGCTTTTCCATGATGACCCCGGTCGGGCTGATTTGCAGGTGGTTGGCGACGCGTTGGGCAAGGTTGTCGCCCGCTGCGCTTCGAGGGAGGAACATCTCGACCACTTCGGCGTACGTGCGGTTGGCCAGGTCGGGGATGCGCAGTTCCTCATTGGGCAGCCCGAGTCGCACGACCTGAAGCCACGTTTCGCTCCAACCGGGATAACGCAGCGTGCCGCGAATCATGGTGTCGGCATTATCGAGGCCGTAAATCTTCTTGTACGAAAGCGAGTCGCGATTGGGATACGCTTCCATTGTGCCCAGGCCTTCGACTTCAACGACCCAACTGCGTCGGAACACTTGCCAGTGGGGGACGATCTTGATCTTTCCCGATTTGAGATATTGCGCACCGTGCTCTGCGGCCATCACGACGTTGCGCGGGTTCCAGGTGATGGCGTACTTCATCGGATTGGACAGCGAATCCGGCGCAGGGATGCCGCTACCGTACGACAGAAACCCTTCGATCACTCCGCCGCGGTTGCGCACATCGGTGATCAGCGACATCGAGGACATATGGTCGATGCCCGGATCGAGCCCGCATTCGCACAGAATCAGTACGTCGGCGCGTTGGGCGTCAGTGTGCAACTCGCGCACGCGTTGGTCGCGGTATGACGCTGAGATCATGTGGGTGCCGTGCTGCACGCATTCCCACGCGACCAAATGTTGAAACGTCGGAGCCAGCATGTTGACGACGACGTCGGCTTTCTTGATCTGCGCCGTGAGAATGGCCATGTCGTTGGCGTTCAGCGCGATGGCATCCCCGCGCGGGTGCCCGGCGACGCGCTTGGCTGCAATGTCTATGTCGCGATCGGCAACGGTGACAAACCACCCGTTGGCTTCCGCGTGTTCGAGCAAATACGAAATGAGAAACGGGGAACTTTGACCGGCACCGAGGATCAGAATCTTCTTCATTGTACGAACCCAAATATGTGCGCCATTTCGCGTCGATCTGTTTCAAAACGTCAGCCGTCGTCGAGCGGGCGACGATCTTAGCGTACCGCAGGGCAAGGGCAAACACCGGACAATTCGTAGAATTCCGGCGGCGATGGGAAGGCGACGATTGCCCGTGACGTGACCCTGACGTTATAGTATGCTGGGCCGTTGTAACGTCGTGTCGCACGTCCGATAGATTCGCAACGAACCTGCCCGCGGAGCCGCAAAATTGTTCCTGCACGTCTTAAGAGCGCTGTTCATTTTCATCGTCGTGTCGGTGGCGTGGAGCTTCATCGCCGTGGATGACGATCAGACCAGCCCCCTGCGTATCTTGCAGCTCAACAAGGAGATGGTCCTCATCGCGGTGGTGGTTCTTGGCCTCGCAGTCATCGCCGTGGACATGCTCATCTCGCAGAAATCGCTGCTGGCGATCTCGGGGCTGTTCTTCGGGGTGATCGTGGGGATGGTGATCGCGTTTGGATTGTCGATGATCATCGACCTGGGCGTGCAGTCGCTCTGGCCCGAACTGCGGCAGGAGGTCCACGCCGACGCCTGGATCGACAAGCCTCAACTCAAAACTGACGAGGACACCGGAAAGCCATACGTCGCCATCGAAAAAGTCCTCGACAAACAATTTGTCGGCTATCGCGACCATCCGTTTATCAGCACGCTCAAGATCGTCATGGGCGTGATGTGCTGCTATTTGGCCGTCAGTTTCATCTATCAAACGAAAGATGACGTGCGGTTCGTCATTCCGTATGTGGAATTCGCGAAGGACGTCAAAGGCAATCGTCCGTTGTTGCTGGATTCTTCGGTGATCATCGACGGACGGATCGCGGATATTTGTGCGACGCACGTGATCGAGACTGAATTGATCGTCCCGCGTTTCATTTTGCAGGAATTGCAACTTATCTCCGACAGTGCCGATCGTTTGAAACGCAATCGGGGTCGGCGCGGGCTGGATATACTCAATCAGATGCAGACGGCTGAGGATATTGACGTTCGCATCATGGACGTCGAAATGGCCCGCAAAGACATCAAGCGAACGGTTGACGAAATGCTCGTCGAGCTGGCCGTCGATATTGGCGGGCGCGTTGCGACCAACGACTACAACCTCAACAAGGTGGCCCAACTTCGCGGCATCACCGTCATCAACATCAACGACTTGGCCAACGCGCTCAAACCCGTGTTCCTGCCGGGCGAGCAGATGAAGATCAAGGTCATCCGACCCGGAGAAGAAGCGGGGCAAGGTGTGGGTTATCTGGAAGATGGAACCATGGTGGTCGTCGAGGGCGGGCGCGACGCCATCGGGAAGATGGTGGACATCGCGGTGACGAGTGCGCTGCAAACGTCGGCGGGTCGGATGATTTTTGGCCGGGTCGAGTCGAATTCGGCGTCGACGTCCGCATCAGGGAAGAAAGCACCGCCCAAGCGCGAAACAAAGGCGTAGTACCGATGGTGCTCGCGGATGTTGGGCTGGCAGAATAGTTCGACCGAGGAAACAGGGAGATTGAAATCATGTCCAAGGTTGCGGTCATTGTTGCGGCGGCAGGCAAGAGTGAACGTTTCGGGAAAGAGGAACGAAAGACATTGGCCAAACTGGATGGCCGCCCGGTCTTCCTCCGCACGCTTGAGAAATTCATCAATCGCGACGACGTATGTAAGACGATCCTGGTCGTCGCCGCAGACGATGTTCAGGAGATGAAAGAGAAGTTCGGGGCCAATCTTGGGTTCATGGGCGTCGCGTTGGTCGAGGGTGGCGCGGAGCGGGTCGAATCGGTAGAGGCTGGTTTCAATGCCGTGCCCGATGAGGCAGAAATGGTGGCGGTTCACGATGCCGCTCGCCCGTGCGTCAGCGATGAAATGATTGATGCTGTCTTTGCAGAAGCCGGTAAGAGCGGGGCGGCAATTCTCGCGTCGCCGCTGGTAGGAACGATTAAGCGGGCGACGCCTGAGAAGGTCATCGAAGAGACCGTCTCGCGTGAGAATCTCTACGAAGCCCAGACGCCTCAGGTCTTTCGCCGCGACATTCTTGCCAAGGCCTTCGCTGAAAAACCCGAAGATCTCAGCGCGATTACCGACGATGCGGCGTTGGCTGAGCATCTCGGAATCCCGGTGACGATCGTGGAATCCGATCGAACCAACTTGAAAATCACAACCAAATCCGACATCACGCTGGCCAACGCCATTATCAAATCGCGTCCGACCAAAGCCGTATCCAAGTTTGGGGCGTTTGACGAGGCCCAGTGGTAATCGGAATCATGATGCGGTTTTTCTTGACCGAATCGCAGTTCAGATGTTAAATGGGGAAAGATTGGAAAGGATTTCAATCTTGGATCCGAGTCGTCAGGCATATCCCTGCGACTGCACAGGTCTTCAGCGCCAAGGAGTGGCACATGTCTCGATACACGCTTTCACTATTGCTCCTGCCCATCACCATCGTGGCTTCCAGTGGCTGCAATATCGACGGACTCTTTGCCGGCGGTCAACATCGCGACGCACCGCTGACCAGTTTCGACCGACCCGAAGGCGTCGAGATTCCCGACATTGTGATCATCGACGGCAACGAAGTGGACATGGTCGAGCAGGTGCTAGCCAACCGCGCGGTTTACAAACGTTCGCTCGATGCGTTGCGCGATTTCTATGAGCGGCGCGGATATTTCAACAAGATGCAGTGGGCTGAGACCGAACTCAAGGAACTCGGTCACGTTAAACCGTTCCGGTATATCTTGTCGGCTGAAGTGCCAGCCGAGGATTTGCGACCGTCGCGTTCGATCGCAGAAGCCGACCGCATGTATGACGAAGGTGTGATGCTCATGCGGCGTGGCGGGCATAACCTTCCGGTGGTTTATCGCAAGGACTACATGCAGGAAGCGATGCAAGTTTTTACGGAAATGATTACCCGTTATCCCGACAGCGATAAGATCGACGACGCTGCGTTTCAATGCGGTGAGATCTTGAAAGAGTACTACGAGAATCAGGATCGGTTGGCGCTGCAGTGGTATCGGCGGGCCCGTGAGTGGGATCCACAAACGCCGCATCCAGTGTTGTTTCAGTCGGCGGTTGTTTACGACTTTCGCTTGCACGATCGCGCCAAGGCGCTCGAGTTCTACCAGCAGGTCTTGCAGGAAGAAAATACAAACAAATCCAATTCGGCATTCGCCAGCCGACGTATTCATGAATTGAGCGAAGGCAGCAACATGGGCGACGACCCGTATCTCTACACCCGCGAACCGGGCAGCGATCGGCGAGCGGCGAGAAACGCTGGTGATCAGCCAGTTCGCAATCAGCGATCGTACGATCAGGAGTCGTACGACCAGGAACCGTACAGTCAGCCG
>BQJS01000093.1 GCA_021604825.1 Phycisphaerae bacterium
GGAACTCATGAACCTGTCGCGCGCTTACGAACCGACGCTTAAGGCACTCGCCGATCGGGCGGGAGCAGCCGAGTCGCGGTTGCGAACCGCCAAAGGCACCGAATCCGACGTTGATGATCTTGTCTTGCTTAACCAGTTGCTCGACGAGCCTGCTCGGACCATGGGTGCGTACGATGTGTTGGTCAAGCAAGATCCAAATGCCGACATCGTCAAAGCGTTTGAACCGCATCTGTTCAACATGCGTATCGCCTCGGGTCGCTATGCCGACATCGTCGCCTCCAAGGAGACGGACAAGGACATCGCCCTGCGACTCAAGCATCTGTCAGGGAAATCATCTGCATTGACCGCGATTTTCAATTCTGACGATTCGCAGCAGATGGCCATGCGAAAAGCCGAAGCATTCGAGCGGTTAATGGGCTATTACCAAGCGTTTGTCGGTGTCTCCGACAGCGCTCGTGCCAGCGACCTTGCCGCCAAGGTTCTCGAGATCGACCGCAATCCGGACATACTCAACGGACTGGCGTGGTCGGCATATCTTTCGGGAAAGGCGACGCAGGTTCACGTCGATCAAGCCGAAGAAGCGCTGAAGCCTTCCAACGGAGCATCGATCGATGTCCTCGATACGTTGGTGCGCGTGTTGGATCAGATGGGGCGCACCGACGAAGCCATCAAACGGTGCAATGAAGCGATCGCCAACACCGAGAACGAAAGGGAAAAGCATATCTTGCGTGCTTGCCTGAAAGACTTCGGTGTTTCGGACGTGTCGTAGCGCGTAGGGTGGGCCGTGCCCACCAGTTGTTCTGCTCAAATCAACCGGTTGATTCAAGATGGCCCGTCGGCCCTTCAATCCTGACATGGCAGTCGGCGGTGCCGCCCCTTCACCCGCAAAGGTGTCGGGACGTTCGGACCTCACCGTTTCGCAGATCACGCGGTCGATCAAAGACGCGATTGAGACGGCGCTTCCCACCACCGTTCACGTGGTGGGACAGATGAGCAACGTCAAGAAACACTCCAGCGGACACCTCTACTTCACGCTCAAAGACGAGGGCAGCGAAATCGGCGGCGTGATGTGGCGCTCGCAGGTTGATAAGCTCAAATTCAATCCCGAAGACGGGGCCGACGTTCGTGTCACCGGTTCGGTCAGCGTGTTCGAGCGCAGCGGTCGGTATCAATTGTACGCCCGAAAAATTGAGCCGCTCGGATTGGGGGCGATGGAACTTGCCTTTCGCCAACTCTGCGAAAAACTCAAACGCGAGGGTTTGTTTGAACCCGTCCACAAGAAGAAACTGCCGCGATTTCCTCAGCGGATCGGCGTGGTGACGAGTCCGACCGGTGCGGCGATCGAAGACATCACCGATGCGTTGAAGCGCCGGTTTCCGTCGGCGAAAGTCTATGTGTATCCCGCGATCGTCCAAGGGCCAGGTGCGCCGAAGTCGATCGCCCAAGCATGCCAATCGCTCAACCGCCGGTCGGTCGAGCTTGGTGGCTTGGATGTGCTCATCGTGGGGCGCGGTGGCGGGTCGGCAGAAGACCTTGCAGCCTTCAACGATGAAGCCGTCGCGCGGGCGATTTTCGCGAGCAAAATCCCCGTTATCAGTGCTGTTGGGCACGAAGCTGACATCAGTGTTGCGGATCTGGTCGCTGACGTTCGGGCGGCGACTCCGACGGCTGCGGCGGAAATTGCGGTCCCCAATACGCAGGATGTGCTCGACGAATTGAGGCACCGCGGCGAGCTATTGGGGCGTCAGATTCGCCATCGGGTTCAACTGTGGCAGTCGATGTTGGCTGCCGAGTCCCGCAGGAAGGCGTACGCTGAGCCGCTGACGGGCGTTTCCGAACGACGCAATCAAGTGGCACAATTCGCACGCGATTTAGAGAGCCGGCTCACGACGCGACTGCATCAAGCTCAGAAGAGAGTCGCCGACCTTGAATCTCAGGTTCGGCGCATCAGTCCGGACGTGTTGTTTGAAACGCATCGAAGTCAACTACTCAGAATCGGGCAGCGGCTGGGGCACGCCGTTACGCAACGGCAGCAAGCATCACAACATCGAACCAATCGGATGACGGCTCGGCTCACGTATGTCTCGCCGGAAGGAGCTGTGAAGCGCTACAGCGGTGGCCTTGAGTCGCTGAGTCACCGGATCAAGCTGGCGCTGGATGGCAAGGTCAAGGGCAGTCACCAACAGTGTGGCGCTGTCGCCAGCCGACTCGAAGCGTTGAGTCACAAATCGGCGCTCGCCCGAGGATTCTCGATCACCCGCCTTAAGAAGGGCGGCAAACTCGTGAGGCATGGTCGCGACCTCAAGGACGGCGATCGCATCGTGACGGAGTTGATCGACGGGAGTGTGGACTCAAGGGTGTTGGATTCCGGTCAGCCGGAACTGTTTGATTGACGACATCGGTTGCGTCCTGCAACATGGCGATTATGAGCAAGAAGAAGCTTTCATTTGAAGAGGCGATGGCCCAACTTACGGCGATTGCGGACGACATCGAAAAGGGTGAGATCGGGTTGGAGGAATCCATCACCCGGTACGAGGAAGGCATGAAGCTCCTTGCACAATGTCAAAGTATCCTGGCGTCCGCGGAACAGCGGATCGTCAAGCTCAAGCCCGAAACTGGCTAACGGTGGAGTCAGAATCTGCAATCAATACCGAACCCGCACAACCGTCGTGCGCACGCCTCACGTCACCGGCGCAAGTCTTCCAATCGCTTCGGAATCGGGTGTTTCATCGCTGAATTGCGACAAATCCGGCGCTTCCAAGTCTGTGTCTGTGTCATCAAATAGTTTGGTGCCGTCAAGCAACAAGATCAGGCCAGACTCATCTCGGGTTCTGGCGATCGAAGTGAATATTCCCGACTGCCCCAGCCGCTCGGGAAGCGGCGAGATCATTTCCTCATCGATTCGAACAACGGAATCCACAGAATCGACCTGAACGCCCAGCTGTCGATCCTGCCATTCCAATATGACGATGAGCGGCTTGCGAAGTTCGTCAAGGAGTCCTCGGATCTGGTGCATCAGTGAGATCATCGTGTCGAGGACGGTTTCACTTGTTTCATCGATCAGTGCGTGAGCCTTATCGAACTCCTTGGTCTGTACCAGCTTCGTGACCTTGTCCGCGATGGAGTGGATGGTTTTGTGGGGTGCATCCATCTGACCGATCAATCGATAGAGCGTGAAGTTTGAGTTGGTGAGTGTTTGCATCGCCAATTCATCCGCGATCAGCGCGTCATACCACCTTCCAAACGCGCACTTGTGCGGATCGCGGGCGAGGGTGAACTCCCGATCCTCGTGGACCGACGACCTCAGTTCGTTGATCCAGTTGACGTGGTCTTCCTCGCGCTTCTCGAGGATGTCTGTGATCTCAGCCGTTTCCTTGGCAAGCGACGGCAAGTTGATCATCGTGCGCAAGTCGCGAATTGTGATTACCCTTCCGCGCAAACTCAAAGCCCCCACGATATCGTCAGGAGTTTGCGGGAGCGATCGAATCTGATGGTCGGCTGAACGGGTGAGTTCCCGAACACAGTCGACGTGGATCGCATACTTCTGATGCGTCAGGGTGAATACCAGCCATTGATCTGTTGTGGTGCTAATTTGAGTCATGCTTGAGGGCCTCCAACTTTTAACCAAAAATTACATCGGTCGAACCATCGACGTATGGAAGTAATTGAGGCTTTAGTTTGGGCATTTCTTTGGGCCCGAAAAAGGCAGGTTTTGGGGACTCTGACGAGCGTGAGTGAGATGGCGAATTTGATGGGCGTATTGCCCAAATCTCCCGCCTTGCTGGGGCTGCGTCATGCCCCTCAGAGGCTCGATTTCGCCCGATGCACCCCGTTCATCCAGACTGGAACGGATGGGCAATATGTGGGCCCAAGGGGGATATGGCCTGCCCAGATATGGTATAAATTTGTAGATTTTCGGCGTTTTCAGGTCTAATAAGTAAAGGTCCGTTTCGGGAGGTGCCGATATAACTCATGACAAGGAAGTCAGGCACGGCGTGATTCACGGACGAATCGACAGGACCCGTTGCATCTTGTTTGCTGACCGTCAGCAAGCCGATTTCAGTCCGGTGCTCAAGCTGTGAGTTATCGAGCCTGGTCATGCGATCGCCCGAAAACCTTGTTTTGTTGTGATCGGAAGTGGGGCCATGAACGAAATCAATCAGATTCAAATCGCCAACGCATCATCGCTTCTCAAGCCGGACCAGGTTGCGAAACCTGCCGAGCATTTGAAGGCGGATCCGTCTGAAGCGAAGGCGCATCCGTTGGCGATTCACGACAACGCCACGACGCCCGACCACGGTCCAGACCGTTTGGAGGTTTCAGCTGCGGGGGCTGCCCTGGCGGAAGCCGGTGCGCAGGAAGCAACCGCCCGCGAGGCTTCAGTCCGGATCGAGAAAGTAGCCAAGATTCGAAGTGATATCCAAAATGGCATCTATGACATTGACGGTCGTCTCGACTATATCGTTGATGACCTGATCAGTGACATCACCAACAAGTAATCACTCGCCCAAACCAATCTATTGATTGATCAGCAAAATTCGACCGCGCCGAACGCGGAATCGAGGGTGCCGGTGTCTGCATCACGCAGGCGCCGGCACTTCTTTTTTATGGCGATCTTAACCCAAGCGTAGCGTTTTCCTTGTTACTTCTGCGCAGCGCTGGGATTTAAGAACTCGCACTGGCTGAATTTGCTTTCCTCTGGATTCCCGCGTGCGGGGGAATGACGGCATGGGCGCATCGCAACGTTTGAATTTAAGGCGATCTGAAGCTTTGACTACGGGCCGGTTGCATTCAGCTTCTTCGACAACCATTCAATCGCCTCGCTTAGTTGCGGATCTTCGACGCCATCTCCACTTGCAACGTTGCTGACGGTCATGTCAGGCAGGATGCCCCATTGGGTGTGGTCTCTTTCATGAAGCGCGCGATGCACCACGCGGCCTTTGGGCAACCGATAGTACGCGGAGGTAAACCGAACCGCCCCGCCACCCTCAAGCTCTCGCACGTATTGCACGCTGCCTTTGCCGAACGATTGTTCGCCGATGATGGTGGCGCGTTCGTGGTCCTGCAATGAACCCGCAACGATCTCAGCCGCACTGGCGCTGTACCGATTGATCAATACGGCGAGGGCGATCTTAAAATTGGTGCCCGAGTCTTCGGCGCTGTACTTGGTGAGCGCACCCTGCTGCGCTTGGATCGTGAGGATCGGCAGATCGGATTCGCCGACGAAGCGGTCGACCAGTTGAATTGCCTGCGTGACCAAACCGCCAGGGTTGTTGCGCAAATCGAGGATGAGAGCTTTTGCGCCATCCCTCATGCATTGCGTCATCGCCTCATCGAACTGATCGATCATCGATTCACCAAAGTCCGCAATCTTGATATGGGCGATCTGGCGGTCTTCGTCGATCAGCCAGTGCCAGCCGTCCTCTTTTTTCACGTGCCCGCGCACCGAATCGCTTTCAAAGCGAGCACGCTCGACGTGAAATTGCTGCGGCGCACTTTCTTCGGATCGTTCAATGGTCAGTAAGACGCGACTTTCAGGTGCGCCGGCCAGCCGGGAATTGATTGCAAAGACAGTCAGGTCGCGCGTCGATGCATTATCGATCGCGATCAGGCGGTCGCCCGCCTCAATGCCCGCCAACTCAGCCGGTCCGCCCGGAAGCGGAGTCAACACGATCTGATCGTCGGTCGTGATTGCCACTTCAACACCAACTCCCACGAGTTTGCCAGCCAACTGTTCCTCGTAGGTCTTCATCTGATCGGCAGTCAGATAAGCGCTGTACGGATCAAGCGCGTCCATCAACCCGCGAAGCGCCCCATCGTTCAGCTGTTGGGCGTCAACCGCTCTGACGTAGTGGTTCTCGATGAGCGTGTTGGCGTGTAGAACCGGGCGATAACGTTCGACCAGCGTTTGGTGCCAAGCCGCACGGGGAGCGATCGCACAGAACATCGCTGCAATCAGACTGAGGGTTAAGAGCCAAACAACATGGCGTATTTGCATTGGAAGAATTCCGAGATGAAACCTGGGCGTTAATGTCGAGACGGCCAATCAGACTAACTGCATCACCACTGCGTCGCAACGTGTCAGTCGGCAGCAATCAGATGAACCAATCGGTCCTATGGTTCAATCGAAAATGAGAATACTTCGGGCGTCGCGATTTGAAGATAGTCATCGACGTTCATGATGATTGAATCGGTGAGGCTGCCGGCATTGAATGCGATGCGCTCGTTGGTGACGATGGAATCGTCAACGAACAGGTCGAACGGAAGGATGGGGCGGCCAAACGGCGGTACGCATCCTGGCACCAACCCGGTAAGTTCCAAGAGTTCTTCGGCGCTGGCAAAACGAACCCGCCGACAACCGAAGTGCTTCTTGATCGCCGAAGACCGAAACTTACGTGCCGCACTGAGGACAAACAAACGAAAGACATCCTCTGTCTTGACCAATAGGGCCTTCCCACCGATGCGTAGATTCTCGCCGCGCACTCTGGCGGAGTCTTTGGACGTGCGGGTTTCTTCGTGATGGATCAGCCGATACCGAACGTCGTTGGCATCGAGAAGTTTGCAAATGCTGGCAAGGGTGGTTTGCTGCGAATCGTTCATGGGCTGCACTGATTGTACGAATCTTCGGCACTCCACTACAATGTCTGTCTGTCCTGACTGTGTTCGTGAGCAAAGCACGCGATATCTATGATGTGCCACTGCTCTGTGAGCAGTGCCGACTCCGATGGTAACGCTAAATTGCACTGCTCACAGAGCAGTGGCACGGTTGGGGATTCCTTGTGATTGTGGCATGAGGCATTATGGCGAAAGAAAGCAAACCCAAATGGTACGCGGCTGGTCTCGCGTTCGAGTGCCAACAGAGCGGTAATTGTTGCAGCGGCGAACCGGGGCATGTTTGGGTGACCAAGAAAGAGATTGCGACGATCGCCAAATTTCTTGGCATCGATGGCGAATGGCTGCCCAAGAAGTTTCTTCGTCGCGTCGGGTTTCGCTATAGCCTCACCGAGCATAAGGGTGGCGACTGCATCTTTTTGGATCGCTCCGATGCGGGTTGCCCGAGTTGTCGGATTCATGAAGTCAAACCGACGCAGTGTCGAACTTGGCCATTTTGGAGCAGCAACCTGAAGTCGGCAGAACATTGGAATGAAGCGGCTCAGGGGTGTCCCGGAATCAATAGGGGGCCGACGCACACGCTCGTTCAGATCGACGAGATTCGGCTGATGAAAGCGCCGTCATGATCTCGGCTGACCTTCCCATCGCAGACATTAAGCGGTGCAGTCGCGACGCGGCGTTCATGTCCGAGGTGGCTGTGATCCTTGATTCACTTGATGAGACGGTTGCGTCACACACGCCCGTTTGCACGAATCGCGGGGCTTGCTGCAAGTTTGAATCGTACGGTCATGACTTGTTCGTCACGTCGGTTGAGTTGGCGTACTTCCTGGGCCATGCGGAAGGCGAATTGCTCGCACCGGTGGATCGAAGTTTCTGCCCGTATCAGCAGGGCGGTTCGTGCATTACTCGGATCCAAAGGCCGGTGGGGTGCCGCATCTATTTTTGCGAGGAACGTTCACAGCATTGGCAGGGCGATCTGACGGAATCGACGCTTTCGGAGCTGGCAAAGATCGGAGACAAATTCAAGCTTCAATATGCGTACCTGGAGTGGACGACGGCGCTGCGAAAGTTGGCTGACCGGGTCATTGACGCACCCCTTGCCCGGTCGGGTGACGGGCCTGTGACTCTTTCGATTGACAGTCTTCCGAAGCGTTCGTAATATCGGGTTCAACTGGATTTAGAATCATTCCGCCAACATGCGAAATCAGCCGGCAAAACGGCAGGCGATTGGCGATTTGGGAGGTCATCGATGAACAAGCGCTGGACTGGATTAACGTTTGGGGTTGCTCTCCTATTGGTGACATGCGCCACCGGTTGCTTCCAGCTTCCGGTCGAAAAGGCCTACTGGGATTTCACGGGCAACCGGACGATCTTTCAGGTGAACAACTCCAGCCAGACGGCGGCAGACCGCATGCACACGCATCGTCAGGTCATCGCCCAGGACGCCCGTTCGCTGATTGACGATATTGATTTTATACTGCTGCGTGAACGTCCAAGCCGCTTGTCGCGATGGCACAACCGTTAGACGTTACAGCGCGATGCTCTCGCGAGTTAGCGTTTGGCGCATAGAATTGGTTTAAACACCCAAGCCTTCGGGAATTTTCTCGGAGGCTTTTTTATTTGGTGGATACAGATTCATTCGGAGGACACAGAGTGTCACAGCATGACATCAACGCGGAAAAGCGCGAGCGCGTCCGTGCCGACTGGGACGAGGCGGCTGACCATTGGGCGACATGGGAACCGAGCATACATAATTTGCTCTGGCCTGTGTCGGTGCGGTTGGCGGCTGGGGCTCGGTTGAAGGCAGGGATGAAGGTACTCGATGTCGGAACGGGCACGGGCGACATGGCCCTGTTCGCGGCGGGGGTTGTAGAGAGTTCGGGGTCGGTTGTGGGGATCGACCTGTCGGAGGATATGCTGCAAACCGCCAGCGATCGGGCGCGGGTGTTGGGGCATGCGAATGTCTCGTTCGAGCAGGCGTCGGGCGATCGTTTCGCGGCGGAAGGGCAAAGCTTTGATGCCATTGTCGGTCGGTTCAGTGCGTTCTTTTTTCCGGATGTGGTAGCCGGTTTGTCGCATTTGCGGACGCTCTTGAAACCCGGCGGGCGGGCAAGCTTCTCGCTCTGGACACCGCCCGAAGTGAACCCGGTATTTGGAATCCCCCGCGACGCCCTAGCCCCCTTCACCGAAGGTCAACAGGAAGCCGATGCATTCAATCCGTTTCGTCTTTCGGGTCCGGGGTTGTTCGCGACGGCAATGAAAGAGGCGGGCTACGCGGAAGTGACCGACGAGGAAGTGGGCCTGTACCAATTCGCCCCGGGCTGCGAGGCGTACTGGGACATCCTCGTCAAAGTGTCGACTTCGTTTCGCAAGCAATACGATGTGCTAAGCGAGCAAGACCAACAAGCCGTCAGGCAATCGGTGCTGAAGCAAATAAGCCAATACGAGAACAACGGCATCGTCCGAGTACCGGCCAAGGCAAGGGTCGTTTGTGGAGACTCAAACTTGATTGCGCGCGAAATGTAGCGAACGGCCAAACAGTTGCACACAATTTGTCAGTCAATTCTGAATTAGCTGAATGTCGATCCATACGATTCGATGATCGCTCGATGCGCTTCGGTCACCAACTAGGCGCCTCAACTCGTCATCATTGGTGGGTGCGAATACGCCGCTTTCTTTGATCGCTAAGTCCGTCGATGGCAGGGCGTAGTCGATTCTTCCGAATTCGCAGGTTTTTTCTTTGGGTAGCTTGGGGGTGTTTGCTTTGATGCGCGGGTGGTTTAGCAATTGGTTGATGGCTGGTTGGCCGTAGGGGGCTGGGTCTTTGGTTGGGTCGGCGTTCAGGTCGCCGAGGATGATGAACGATTCGGATGGTGGCAGTGCTGCTGATTTGCCTTGATCGTCTTTGATGTATTTGGCTTGCTCGCTTCCGGAAATGTAGTCGGCCCACAATCTGATTTCGTCGAAGTTGCGGCGGCCGTTGCGGTCTTCCTTACCGTCGAAGACCGGTGGCGTCGGGTGCGAGCAGAGCAGGTGCAGCGTTTTGCCTTCGATGGTGATGGGGATGTCCCAATGGCTCTTGCTGGATAGCGGCATCTGGTTGGCTTCTTCCTTGGAATACCATTCGGGTTTGCTGTTCGTGCCGTCGGGGATGAGCGCGGCGGGCATGTCGCGCCACTTGAAATGTCGAAACGTGCGGATTGATTTGCGGTCGATCGGGTGGCGACTGAGGACGGCCATCCCGTACTGTCCGACGTACTTGCCATAACCCCACGCATCGCCGGGCCCGTTGGACTTTCCGTCGTTGTCGAGGTCGAATCCGCTGGGCGAACCGGTGTTGACCTCATCGACGAAAATGTGTTCGTATGTGATCGGGGGTTGACCGCTTTGCGAAACTTCTAGATAGGCCTTGCAGAAGTTGCGAGCGTTGGTCGCGTCGCCATTGCCCACGTCGATTTCGTTGATGAGCAGAATGTCGGGCCGGACGCGCTGTATGATTTCTGCCGCGCCTTTGAGTTGGCGGTTGAGGCCATTCCCGGCCTCGTCGATTTGCGAGATCTTTTGTTCGGTCAATTCCCAGATGTTAAACGTCGCGACGCGCACCGATTCCGCGAATGCCGATGCGGTTGAGGCCAATAATATCAGCAGCGCATATCGTTTCATTGTTTGACCTATCAAACATTCCTTAAGACAACCGATTGCCCGTATCGAAACGGTCGGCTGGTCGCTTGCAGGGTCGAATGATACAATCCCCTTCTTAGAATATCGTAACCATGACTCCATCAGACTGCGAGGCCGACACCCATGATGATTCCCCAACCCGTCGTCGATAAGCTCAATCAACAGATTGCCAACGAATTTGGAGCCGCCCACACGTATCTTGCGATGGCCTGCCGGTTTGACGAGTTGGGCCTCAAAATGTTGTCGCAGTTCTTTTTTCGTCAGAGTGATGAGGAACGCGAGCATGGCCGCAAGATTCTCGACTACGTCTTGGAAGTCGGCGCGGACGTCAAGCTACAAGCAACCCCCGAGCCCACCGGCGACATGAGTACAGCCGTGTCGATCGTGAGTACCGCTCTTGAGCAAGAGAAGGAAGTCACCCGCCAGATCAATGATATCGCAGCGACGGCTGAAGCCGAGAAGGACTTCGCGACGCGCAGTTTCATCAATTGGTTCATCGACGAACAGGTCGAAGAAGTATCGAGCATGACCGAACTGTTGGAACTCGTTAAGTTGGCTGGCGACGATCACATGCTGCAAGTCGAGATGCGGGTCGCGAAGATGATGGCTGCACCGCATCCCAGTTAGTATCGATTGCGTGTAGGGTGGGCCGTGCCCACCGCCGTTCGAACGCCAAGGACATGGTGGGCACGGCCCACCCTACGTGCATCTCTTGCGCTACAGCAAGGGTGAAACCAACCGAGCGATGCCCAAGACCAACGTCTGGCGGAATGTCCATTTGTTGATGGCCCGCGTCTGCATGCGTTCGGCTTTGGTCAGTAGGCGATCGAAGTCTTCCCGAAGATTCATTGCCAACTTGTCGTCATAGAGGACAGTGGTTACTTCGAGGTTGATCCGAAAGCTTCGCTGGTCCATGTTGGCCGACCCGACCATCCCCCACGAATCGTCAATGATTACAACCTTCGAGTGCAGCAGCGCATCGTGGTATTCGTAAATTTCCACGCCTGCTTCGATCAACTCTTCGTAAAAACTGCGCCCAGCCCACAACGTCAGCCAATGGTTTGAAAACGACGGGATCAGCAGTTGAACGCGCAGCCCGCGATAGGCGGCTGACTGCAGGGCGACGATCATTGTGGTGTCCGGCGCGAAGTAAGGCGTGATGATCGAGACGCTTTCTTGAGCACCGGTCACCGAAGACAGCAGCAGGTGGTGCATGGTTCGGGCGTTGCTGTCCGGTCCCGACGCGATGACTTGAACGATCTGGTCGCCGTCGGGCTGAACCCTTGGAAAGCACTCGGAGCTGACGAGTTTCTGTTTGGTGGCGTAGTGCCAGTCTTCGACGAAGATTTCCTGCAAGTGGTGGACGGCTGGCCCCTCGATGCGCATGTGCGTGTCGCGCCACGGGCCAAATTTGGCGAGGCGGCCGCGGTATTCGTCGCCTATGTTCTGACTGCCAGTGAATCCGACGACGCCATCGACGACCACGATTTTGCGATGGTTTCGCAGATTCACGCGCCAACGACCCCGCCACGGAACGACCGGATCGAATAAGGATAGTTCGACGCCCCCTTCGACAAATGAACGGCGAAACGCCCGGGGCCAATTCCAGCAACCGATGTAATCAACCAGCAACCTAACCTTGACGCCTTCCTTGGCTTTGCGGATTAGGAGATCACGAAGTGACTTTCCGGTTTCGTCGGGTTGAAAAATGTAATACTCGAGATGGACGTGGTGCTTGGCTTGTTCGATGGCTTGCAAAATCGCGACGAAGTTTTCTTCGTCTTCATGGTAGATTGCCACATCATTCCCGGTTGTCGGTAGGTGGCCGCTAAGGCGCGTTGCAACTCGGATAAGCGACTCGGCGCTGTGCTTTTCTCCCTCTTGCCCATGAATGTCTTCGAGCGTTTCGATCGATTTGGCCAACAGCGGTTGAAGTCGCTTGCGATGTCGACGTAATCGGCGACGTGTGCGTTCGACGCGAAGTTCGCCAGCCATCAGGAAAAAGACCAAGCCCAGCACGGGCAGCAGAAGCAGCGTCAGGATCCAGACGAGCATGGATCGCGGTTCACGCTGGCGTCGAAGCACCACCACGATCGCCGCAGCGACGAGGATGAAGTCGATCACCGACAGAATTGTGATGAACGTGGTCCACGACATTTGAGCGCAATTCTCCGATGGGTTGGTCTGCGGTCATTATATGGACCATCGGTGCAATGCAATGCGTCCACTTGGCCACGAGTCTGCTATGGACGTTATGGTGGGCTCTGCTACCATCGCGACTTATGCCTTTGGTCGTGCGCAATATTGTCCTCAAACTCGACGAGCCCGAAGAGATTCTTCTTGAGCGCGTGGCCTCACGCCTGGGCTTGTCCGTCTCCGAAATCGTGCATCATGCTGTTTTGAAGCGATCGCTCGACGCGCGAAAGCGGGACGACATCAACTTCGTCTATACAGTCGAGCTTTCTTTGGATGGGGGGATGGCGAACGAGGATCGCTGCATCCACAGGCGTCATGGTCGCGGTGTTGAGCGGATCACCCCAAAACCTGTGAGCATGCCCAAACCCGGTAAAGCGCCGCTTGCGGGACGCCCGACGATTGTCGGATTCGGACCGGCTGGGATGTTTGCGGCGTTGCGGTTGGCTGAGATGGGCTACTGTCCGATCGTGCTGGAACGCGGTAAGCCGGTGCGTTCGCGGCACAAAGATATCATGCAGACGTTTTATCGCGAGCGTCAGTTCAATCCGGAATCCAACTTGCTCTATGGCGAGGGTGGGGCGGGCACGTACAGCGATGGCAAGGTTTATACGCGCGTGTCCAATCCAGCCGTCCGCGAAGTGTTGGCGATGTTCGTGCGATTCGGTGCCGATCCCGATCTGCTCATCGACGCCAAGCCGCACATCGGCAGCGATCGCTTGCCCACCATTTGCGGTCACATCCGGGAACACATCGAACGGTGTGGTGGGGAGATTCGTTTCGAGAGTCGGTTGGATGAACTGGGTATTGATGACGGACGAATTTGCAACGTCACAGTCAACGGGGCAGCCGAACCATGCGGGCCCGTGCTGTTCGGCATTGGGCATTCTGCGCGAGACACATTTGAGATGTTGCAGCGTGTCGGGGTGAAGCTTGAATCGCGCCCATTTCAATTTGGTGTTCGAATTGAACATCCGCAATCGATGGTGAACCGCTGGCAGTACGGAGCGCACGCAGAGCACTCGCGTCTACCCACCGCCGACTATCAGTTGGTGGCCAAGGGTGCGGCTGGCAGCTGTGGTGATGTCTATAGCTTTTGCATGTGCCCCGGTGGAATGATTCTGCCGACGAACGAATGCGCCGGTTTGGTTTCAACCAATGGTGCCAGTCGCGCGTCGCGTGCGGGCGAGTTTGCCAACAGTGGTTTCGTGGTGACGTTGGACCCGGCGACGTTTGGAAATGACCCGTTGGCTGGCCTGGATTTTCAGAGGCAATGGGAACGTAAGGCGTTTGAGGCGACGGGCGGTTCATACGAAGTGCCAGCCCAGCGGTGCGCTGATTTTCTTTCGGGCAAAGCGTCGGATGGCCAATTGCGGACCAGCTATCCGCTGGGTGGGAAATGGTGCGCCATGGGTGAGGTTTTGCCCGGCGTGATTCTCGACGCATTGAAAAAGGCATTGCCGATCCTGGACAAAAAAATGCCTGGATTCGCAGGGGCGGAAGGCATTATCACTGCACCGGAAAGTCGGGCCAGCGCCCCGGTGCGCATCGCCCGGGATCATCAAACACGAGAGTCCACTGCGGTTGCGGGCCTTTTTCCGATCGGTGAAGGGGCAGGATATGCAGGCGGAATCGTCAGCGCCGCGATCGACGGCATCCGCTCAGCCGATCAAATCATCAAGCGCTATCGTCCCGAACAGCCGTAACACTTTCGGCGTCGGACGAACTCATTTATCTCCAAACGTGTCGGGTGCCCCGCCCTTGAGCGAAGCGGAAGGGTGGGGGACTGAAATTCAATTCCGAGCTACCCCAACCGCCTACTTCAAGACCGTACCGACCGCCGCCACCACATCCCCATGAATACTCCCGCTCGTCGCGATGACACCGGTGTTGTTGCAGAGCGTTGAGCCTTGCGAGAAATCGAGAGGTTCGCCGCGTACGTCGGTGACGACACCGCCCGCTTCGGTGACGATGATTGCGCCGGCAGCGTGATCCCAGATGCGCTCCTCGTAACCCGGCCGTGTGGGAAGTCGCAAGTAAATGTCCGCATCACCACGGGCAACTACCGCGTACTTGCACTGGCTGTCGATACGCACGGGGTCGGATGAAATGCCCAATCGTTGCGACACCTGCGCGCTGGACGAATGATCGCTGTGGGCTGTCTCTACGGATTCGCACACGATTGCATCCGTTGCGCTGTCGATTTTTCGAGTGTGGATTGCGCATAGGGCATTACTGCCAAGCGGCATGATTTGCGCGCCGGCGCCCTTCGATGCGGCAAGAATGCAACCCGATTCTTTGGCATCGCTACTCGCCGGCAAGTTTGGGCAACCCAGTACACCCGCGACCACTTGCCCGTTTTCGATGAGCGCTAGGGCGATGGCGTATTGTTGACGGCGCAAGAAACCCTTGGTGCCGTCAATCGGATCGAGCGTCCAGAAGCGCACGTTGTTTCCGCCGGCATGCGATGCGCGGTCAATCAATGGCACTACTTCGCTGGTGTCGATGTTGGGCTCGATCGTTGTGACGCGTTCGATTACTTTTTGAATGATGGGCTGGGCTTCATTCGAGTGCAATTCCTCTGAACTTTCTTCGCCCATGAGCGGATCGTTGGGGTAGGCATCGCGAAGAGCGTGGCTGATTAGCGCTTGCACACCGTAGTCGGCAACCGTCACCGGCGAGCGATCCTGTTTGCTCAACGCGTCTTGTGGTGCGAGTTCGCTTTGCACGTCGATCGCCAGACGGGCGGCTTGTTTGACGGCGGCGATGGCGAATTTCAGTTCCTGATGGTAGTCCATCGGACGGCTCCTTGAGGCAACGGGATTGACGAAGTGAGGCATCATCGGTGGTTCCGAAATCAATTCAAGTGCAGGCCCGAGGAGATTGGCGATATGCTCTAAGTGCCTTGAAATAACTAGGTTACGGCTATTGTATAGACGTGCCGGCGCGTGATATTGAGATTATCGCCCTCAGAATCATGGGGGTGAATCCGGGGTGCGGGGTCGCTATACTGGGGATGTCCGTGCAACGCGGGCAAATCCGGCGCTGCCGTGTCAGGGTCGGATCGGGAGAGATTTTAGGAGAAGAGAGAGGCGAATCCATGCGCAAGATTTCTACCTTGACCTTGGCATCTGTGTTGTTGGCGTGCGCGCCGATTGCTCATGCCGGATCGGTCTTTAGCGAGCTTGTTGTTTTCGGCGACAGTCTGTCGGATATAGGAAACCTAGCCGTCGACGATCCAAACTATCCGCCCAGTCCGCCGTATTTTGATGGGCGATTTTCTAACGGGCCGGTGTGGGCGGAAAACCTTGCGCCGCAACTTGGGCTCGGCGGATCGTTTCAGGATTTCGCCAAAGGTTTTGCTACAACGCAAGACGTTCTGAATGATCAAGTGACACCGTTTGTCACTGGTGGCGGCGTCGATGCCACCGGGCTGTATGCGTTGTGGGCTGGGCCGGATGATTTCATGGACGTTCAAAGCCCGGGGGATACGCCAGCGTTGATTGCCGCAGCGGTAGCGAATATCTCATCGTCCATCAGTGCGTTGGCTGGCGCTGGGGCGCAAAACATTCTCGTTGGCAACATGCCGAATCTTGGCAAGACGCCACTCGCGATCAATGCGGGGCCATTGGTGGTCATCGGCGCGACCGCGATAACGACCGCATTCAACGATGCGCTGGATGCGGAGCTGGCATCGTTGGAGTCGAACCTTGGACTTGATTTGATGCTGCTTGATGCATTTGCATTTGGCGAGGCGCAGATTGCGGGTTCACCGGGTAATGGACTCACCAACGTCGATACGGCATTCTTGGATGCAACGCCTCTGGGACCGCTAGATCCCGACACGTTTCTATTCTTTGATAGTGTTCATCCAACGGCAGAAGGGCACCGACGTCTCGCCGATTTCGCATTCAGCACGGTTGTTCCAGAGCCAGCTTCGATCTTGTTGTTGGCTGGCGGCATGGTTGTCACGCTAAGACGACGACGTGCCACTGCTCTGTGAGCAGTGCGTTACTCGCGCGGATTTGAAACAAACGAGTAAGTGGTACGATCATCGGGCTGAACCACTTCGATGATCGAGGCGGTTTCGTCTCATTTGCACTGCTCACAGAGCAGTGGTACGACTGCGTTTGTTGGGTTGCTTGGCTATTCGTCGAACTTGCGGATGACCAGTGTGTCGTTTTGACCGCCGAAACCGAAGCTGTTTGACAGGGCGGTTTTGACGTCGGCTTTTCTGGGTTCGTTGGGGATGTAATCCAGATCGCAATTCGGATCGGGCGTTTGGTAGTTCATCGTGGGCGGGAGGATTCCGTCGCGAAGCGCCAAGACGCAGGTGATTAACTCCGTTGCACCAGCTGCTGCGATGAGATGGCCCATCATGCTCTTGATGCTGCTGACAGGTGGGGCAGACTTCGCGTCGCCAAACAACGTGCGGATGGCCAGCGTTTCGATCTTATCGTTTTCTTCGGTGCTGGTGCCGTGGGCGTTGATGTAATCGACGTCGGCTGGTTGCAGCCCCGCATCTTCAATTGCGAGCTTCATTGCGGCGACGGCACCGCGACCTTCGTCGTGAATGTCGGTGATGCGGAAAGCGTCTGCCGTTGAACCGTACCCAGCCACTTCGGCGAAAATCTTAGCGCCTCGGGCACGGGCGTGTTCCAATTCTTCCAGAATGACAATCGCGGCACCTTCGCCCAACACAAACCCATCACGCGTTCGGTCGAACGGGCGGGAGGCTGACTCGACAGAATCGTTGCGCGTCGACAGGGCTGTCAATCGATTGAACCCGGTGACACCCAGTGGGTGAATCATGCTGTGGGCCCCGCCGGAGATCATCACATCGGCATCGCCGCGTCGGATGATGCTGGTGGCTTCACCGATGGCTTGGGTGCTGGCCGCACATGCGGTGAGTGTATTGAAGCTCGGGCCTTCGACACCTAGCAATACTGCGATGTGGCTGGCGGCGAGGTTGGGGTCTTGCTCCAATTCCATCATGTGGGTGAGTCGTTCGCGGGCGACGTTGGCCCACTTCACCGAGTTGTACTTCCCGCCGTCTTCG
>BQJS01000094.1 GCA_021604825.1 Phycisphaerae bacterium
GTCAGTCTCAAGATCGTCGAGAGAAGTCGATTGCGCGGTGCGGCGCTTGATGAAGCGGCAGGTCAAATCGAACCGCTATCCACGATGGCCCGCGACGCCCTTCAATTCGGCACCGATGAGGCCAAGGAAAAATTGAAGGCGTTCATCCGCGAGCATCCCAAGAGCCTGTGGCTACCCGTCGCCGAGGACATCCTCGAACGGGCTGAGTTGGAAGAACGAACCATCAACGAACTTGGCGAAGGTCAGTTGGTTGAGATGCTTGTTGCCCTGGTCAGGCGTTGGCAGGGGGTAGCCCACCGCAACGAGGTCGAGAAACTCGAGCCGGTGCGATCAACCTATCGCGAGTTGATGGAATCCAACGGTGACGCGCTGCTGAAACTGACCCACTCGGAAGAGTCAAGCGTGAGGGCGATGGCTGTGTTTGCGGTTGCGTTTGGGAAGCTTCCGAAACACGGCGATCGGGTGATTGCGCTGACCAGAGACAAAGACGCCACGGTGCGGGCATGGGCGACGTATGGGCTCGCCGAGCGGCGCGAACCCAAAGTCGACGGGGCGCTACTGATCACATTGTTCGACGACGACGATCGCAACGTTCGCATACGGGCATGCATGGCCGCCGAAGTTTGTGTCGACCCAGACGATTCCAAGCACAAAGTGCTGCTGAGGAAACTCCTGGTGTTGATCGAAGACGACGACCACGAACAGGTCCAAGTGCGGGCTGCGAACGCCGTTTCAAAAGTGGCGACCAAATCCGACTTGCCAACCCTCATCGAAGCCGAGGCCAACTGCGACATGCCACCCGCCCGCCGCATTCTCGAAGCGACCATCCGCGGACTGGGCGGCGAACCGAAAGATCCGCTGGCCGACTAGTCCGTTCTTTCGGATGCGGCGCGCGAAAACCCTGAGATTGGCAGTTGTTGAAATCGGTCAAGGGTGGGAAAAACGAGGATGACGAGACTCGAACTCGCAACCTTCGGATCGACAGTCCGATGCTCTAACCAATTGAGCTACATCCCCTTGGGGGCATCGGGCGGTGTGGCTGTCGCCGATGCGCAATGAGGAATATATCTTTCGATCTCGCGGCGTCAACCCCATCAGATGACTCAAGAACCTTCCACTTGAATCGGGAAGCGATCCACCTATTATCGCCCGTACGTTTGTCACTACAGCCAAATAGGTCCGATGGGTCGCACAATCATGCCATATGGTCGCCAGTTTCATTTTCAGGTCATTCGCAAGATTATTCTTGCGGTGGCTGTCAGTCTGCTTGTTCAAGCGTCGGCACAGGGCGGTGGCGTCGAAGCCAAGCTGGCGAAGTGCCTCAAGAAGCTGCCCCAGTCTCGAGCGGTCTGTGGAGCGGCGGTGATCGACCTGGGTACGGGTGATCTGGTATTCGGGCTCAACGAAAACCGCCTGATGATCCCAGCCAGCAACCAAAAACTCATCGTGATGGCCGCTGCCCTCGATACGATCGGGTCGCAGGGCGTCTATCGCACGACCTTGGCGGCTCGCGGGCAGGATCTGATTGTCATTGGTGACGGCGACCCGACGCTGGGTGATCCGAACCTGGCTGAGGCGCGCGGACTCGAACCGCTGAAGTTTGTTGAGTCGTGGGCGGATGCCCTCGCGGCTGAGGGCGAGCGGACCAGCCCAGGCAAGGGTGGCGACGCCGCGCATTCGTGGATCATTCCGGGTGACTTCATCGTCGATGACACGATTTTGGATACCGAGTACTTCCATCCCGATTGGGTGGCCGCCGATCGTGTGAGGTGGTACGGCGCGCCGATTGGCGGGTTGAACCTCAACAACAACTGCGTTGAACTGACGGCGATGCCGAACGGAAAAGCCGGCGATGCTTGCGGGTGGTCGATCTTTCCTTCATCGTCGGCGGTCAACGTGATTAACAAATGCGTGACGTCGGGCTCGCGAAAATCGGTCCCCATCATCGGTCGCATTCATGGTTCTGCCGACTTGAAGCTCAGCGGTAAAGTTGGCAAACCTCAGACCCTCAAGTCGGTGTCGGTGTTTCAACCGAGCCTGTTTGCAGCCAACGCCATTCGCGAAGCACTGTTGGGCCAGGACATTCAGCTTCGCGGCGAAACGCGTTTCGAGCGCGTTCGGGCGCGCAGTGGCGGTTTGCCCAATGACATGCGGATCATCGCCGAGCACGTGACGCCGCTGCCCGACGTTCTCAGGCGGGTTGGCATCGACAGTCAGAACATGTGTGCCGAAGCACTCTTCAAGCGTTTGGGTCGGGAATGGTCCAAGCGGCGAGACGGGGTGCCGTCGGCTGGCAGCTGGCAGAACGGTCGCCAAGCCGTCGTGCAGACGCTGCAGAGGGCTGGCTGCGATGTGCAAAATATGGTCGTCGCCGACGGTAGTGGCCTAAGTCGCAGCAACCAGCTTACCGCGCTGGACCTTGCTCGTTTGCTGAAATACATGCACAAACATCCGGAAGCCAAGACATTTCGCGAGTCACTCGCGGGAAATAGAACCGGTGGCAAACTCAAACGGCGCATGTCGGATATCGATGCCGATGTGTTCGCCAAAACGGGCTACCTCAAGGGCGTGCGCTCGCTAAGTGGATACGTGCGGACCTCCGACAATTGCTGGTATGCCTTCAGCGTGATCTTCAACGGGTTTCGCGGTTCGAGCGGACCGTACAACAAACTTCACCACAAAGTATGCGACATTCTCGCGGACGGGTGTAACAACGCGCCCCGCAAACCGTGATCCCCGACGAGCAACGCACACGCAACGGGACGATTCTATTGCTCGTTGCGGCAACGTTGTGGAGCCTTAACGGCGGACTGATCAAACTGCTGGAAACCACCGGACTTGGTGCGGCTAGCATCGCTTCGTTTCGATCACTCGTCGCCGCAATATTCCTTCTTCCCTTTGCCTGGCCACGCTTCAAACGATTGCCTGAACCGATGTGGACGCTTGCGACGGTGCTGATGTTCACGGGCATGTGCGGAACATTCGTACTCGCGACGACAGCCACCACCGCCGCCAATGCGATCATCTTGCAGTACACCGCGCCCGCTTGGGTATTCGCGCTATCGCCATGGATAGTCAAAGAACGTGCGAGCGGCAAGCAATTCGCAGCGCTTGCGGTTTCGATGGTGGCTGTGGGTTTGATATTCTTCGCGCAGTACGAGACCGATTTGTTTGGCATGTCGATTGGTGTGTTGAGCGGTATTGTGTTTGGCACGCAGGTGGTCTTGTTTCGACGGGTGCGGGCGATCGATCCGATTGTGCTGGCGTTTCTGTGTTGCGCGGGGTCGGGCGTGTTGCTGCTACCGGTGGCGCTTGTCTTCGAACCGATTCGGTTGAGCTATTCGATTGGCGGTTGGTTGTTGCTCACCGGTGTGGTTCAGTTCGGCTTTCCGTATGTCATTTACGCAGCCGGCGTGCGGCATGTTTCTGCGCAGCTGGCGATCTTGATTATCATGCTTGAACCGGTGCTCAACCCGGTGTGGACGTATCTGTTTCATCGCGAAGTGCCGCACTGGAGTACGATGGTTGGCGGGGCGGTGATTCTATGCAGCGTTGGGTATCTGTCGATTTCGCGCGAAAATAGCGGCGATACCGCGTAGTTCGACCCTTCACGTATTCCCGCCTTCCGGCCTGTCTCTACTTTCCGTCATTCCCGCGAACGCGGGAATCCAGGCCCTGCGTGTTGCCCGTCGCCCTTTTCTGGACTCCCGCGTGCGCGGGAGTGACGACTTGTGCGGCGGTTGGGCGGCATGTTCATTCTTATCCTGATTGCTACAATTATGCCGTCGATGTGATTGCACTGCTCACAGAGCAGTGGCACGGGAATAATCGGAACGTAAAGATTTGAACCAAAAGTATGACATCCTAGTTATTGGCGGGGGGCATGCGGGTACCGAAGCTGCTTGGGCGGCGGCTCGCATGGGCGCTTCCGTTGCGCTCGTCACGATGCAGCGCGAAGCCATCGGGCGGATGTCGTGCAACCCGGCGATCGGTGGCATCGGCAAGGGGCAGATGGTTCGCGAAGTTGACGCCCTCGGCGGCATCATGGGCCGGGCGATCGATCGCGCGGGCATTCACTTTCGCATGCTCAACCAAAGCAAGGGACCGGCTGTTTGGGCGCCACGTGCCCAAGCCGATCGCAAGCTTTACGCCGAAGCCGTACAAAGCATCCTCACCGAAGTCGCGAATCTGGACATCGTCGAGGGAATGGTTGAAACGATCGAAACGCTCGATGTCGCCCCACAAAACGGCGACACCTCGACGCGCGTCTCGGGTGTGATCCTCGCCGACGGACGAAAGTTGACTGCCGATGCAGTCATCGTGACGACCGGAACGTTCATGCGCGGGTTGATGCACTGCGGTGAAAGTCAGGAAGCCGGCGGGCGAGTGGGAGAAGCAGCCGCCAATGGCATCAGCGGAAACTTAGCCGCTCTCGGTTTCGAGTTGATGCGTCTCAAGACCGGCACGCCGCCGCGCGTCCATCGCGACAGCCTCGATTACGACAAGCTTGAGCGACAGGATGGCGACGAAAATCCGATCCCGTTTTCATTCATCAACGATTCAATCGGTCAGCCGTCGGTCCCATGCTGGATCACGTACACCAACAGCGAGACCCATGCCCACATCCAGGCGAATTTGCACCGGGCACCGATGTACATGGGCCAGATCGAATCGACTGGCCCAAGGTATTGCCCGAGCATCGAAGACAAGGTCGTGCGTTTTTCCGATAAGCCGCGGCACCAGTTGTTCCTGGAACCCGAAGGGTACGATAACGAACGCGTATACTGCAACGGAATCAGCACGTCGCTACCGGAAGACGTTCAGCGATCGATGCTAGCCACCATCCCAGGGATGGAAAACGCAGAGATTCTGCAGTTGGGCTACGCGGTGGAGTATGACTTCATCCCGACTTGGCAGACGCGGGTGTCGTTGGAGAGCAAGCGGGTCGGCGGGTTATTCTTTGCCGGGCAGATCAACGGTACCAGCGGATACGAAGAGGCGGCTGGTCAAGGACTGGTAGCAGGTGTGAACGCGGTCCAGATGTTGCGCAACCAAGAGCCACTCGTGTTGCGGCGCGATCAGGCCTACATCGGCGTGATGATCGACGATTTGATCACCAAACCCCCGATCGAACCGTATCGCATGTTCACCTCGCGGGCTGAGTATCGACTGTCACTTCGCAGCGACAATGCTGATCAGCGATTGACCCCGATCGGTCGTTCTTTGGGGTTGGTTGATGAAGCGCGCTGGGATCGATTCGAGCGAAAGCTAAATGATATCACCGAGTTGAAACGCGTCGCCGGCGCACTTCCACACGCCGGTGGTAAGCTGGGCGATTTTTTGAAGCGACCAGACACAACGCTCGCTGATTTTTCGAATGCACTCACTTCGCATTCATCGAATGGTCATTCCGATATCGAGCGACCCGTTCTTGATTTTGATCGCACTGTTCTCGAACAAGTGTTGGTCGATGCGCGCTATGCGGGTTACGTTGCGCGTCAAGATAGGCAAGTCGCAAGATTTCGGAAAATGGAGTCGATGAAAATACCCCCACATGCCGATTATGCCAAAATGACCGAGTTGCGAGCCGAGGCGCGGCAGAATCTCGCGGCGGTCGAACCGACAACGTTGGGCCAGGCTGGTCGGATCTCAGGCATTACGCCGGCGGACATCATGGTGCTTACCGTGTGCCTTCGTCGTCAAAAGTCGATCTGAGCCAAATAGTTACGCGAACCCAGTTCATTCATTTCACAGGTTCGTGTGCTGCATCAGCCACAGGTTCAATTCTCGTCGTTGGCATAAACATTGACCACAGACTATAGGGGATGTACGTTATGGCGAGTATAGGTGCTCTAGGTAGGGTCGAATCCCCAGCGCGTCGGCCAAAGGCGTCGCATGGAGGCTCTCGTATGCTGAAAAGCGTATACACCACGGGTGAAGTTGCCCAGATTTGCAAGGTTAGCCAGCAGACCGTGATTCGCTGCTTTGACAGCGGGCGGTTGAAAGGCTTCCGTGTACCTGGTTCGCGTTTTCGTAGGATCCCGCGCGACAACCTCATCGACTTCATGAAAGAAAACAAGATCCCGTTGGATCAACTCGCCACCGGGCGGAAGCGCGTCCTTGTGGTAGACGACGATCAGGACATCGTCGATATGCTCAGCGAGATCCTCAGCCGCGACGGTCGATTCGAGGTCAAGACAGCCACCACCGGTTACGACGCCGGAATGATGACGCATTCATTCCACCCGGATGTGATGCTTCTCGACTACAAGTTGCCCGACATCAACGGCAACATCGTCTGCAAGACGGTTCGCTCCAAACCCGAGTTTGAAAACATGCGGGTGATCATCATCAGTGGGGTGGCTGACCCGGATGAGATCGAGGAATTGCGAGCAGCGGGTGCCGATGAGTTCGTCAAGAAACCGTTCGAGATCGAACACGTGATCAACCTGATGGTTGACATGCTGCGTCTCTGATCGAAGTCTGTGTCAACTGGAATCGGTGGAATCTGAAAGTTGATCGCTGCGTTCACGTCGTCATGACGCGGGACGGATGAGAATTTTGGAATGTCGATTGACGGGGCGCTGGTTGCCCCGTCTTCCGTTTCGAACTTGAAGAATGGTAGCACCCATGCGTGCGGTCACTCATTCGGAATCACGGCCGCAATCACATCATTCAATCCAATCGCATTCGAGTAAATCAAGAGGACCATCCTGCGGTCAAGCTCCATCACACGACCGTGCGGCTGAAGGGTCACCCGAGGCGGAAACGCTTAATGAGTTGATCGGTCCGTTCGTTCAACGGGTCGCAGATCAATCCGCCGAATTGTGCAAGATCTTGCGCGGCGCCTTCGAGTTGGATGACGATTCGCGCTTGTGCCTCGTTCACGATGCGACGCAGCAGGATTGGCAGCGATTGGTTCGCCGCTCTGCCGTCATCGCCCACAAGTTGCGAAGGGTGTTTGATTCACTCGCAGGTGATGTGCCATCAACTGACAAAATCGAATCCATCTGGCGGCATTCTTTTCAAGTCGCCAGCACCGCGGCAACGATTGCGCAAGCCGGACGGCGGATCGATCCCATCGAAGCCTTCGCATGTGGGTTGGTTCACGACCTCGGACGACTCGTGTTAGCCGTCCAAATGCCGAAGACGCTTGAGCGGGTTGATCGGGCGATGCGCAGTGGGGAGCGCTATCTTCTTGAAGTTGAATCGCGCCTTTGTGGTGCGGATCACGCGACTGTTGGTGGTCATTTGTTGTCGCGTTGGGGGCTGCCCGACGGGTTGATGCAGGTCGCACGGTATCATCACCAGACGGCGGATTCGACAGCGGCAGGTGCCAGCGCACGCCATGTTCAAATCGTCCGCGATGCCGTTGCTTTGGTGATGCGAGCGAATAGTTTGGTTGTGTCGAATACGAATGCAAATGACAGAGAATCATCGTTGGCTGCGGGTCGGCTCGCTGGCGAAATCGAAAAGGAACTGATTCGGTTGGATCGGGTTTCGGAAAGCGTCGGCGAAGAACGGTCCGCTGCTCCGCATGGGCGTCGAGATTCTCGCTCTGGTCGCGAAACCGGTGCAGTCCCAATTGCTCATTTGTATCGCTTCATGCGGCAAGCGGTTGAGCTGACCAGCCGCGTTTTTGGCACAGATGTTCTCTGCAAAGAGACGGCTCGGATTGTATATGATCTGCTCGGGATATCGCGCTTCGTCGTGTTCGCCCAAGTTGGCCCCACGCAATTTCGAACGTGTACGTTCGACGCTTCGCAACCATTGGAAGACGGCATACTCGACACGCAGCGGGCAATCGTTCGCGATGCTTCGATGGCGCACGGTGAGTTGTCCGATCGTTTTTTGCGATTTCTCGGACCAGGATCGATCGACTGCGTGACGTTTCAAAGCGGGACTGAGAATTCCGGGGGGCTGCTATTCTCGGCGGAAGAGGACGCATGGCGATGGAATCGAATTGACTCGGCATCACAGCATTCGATTTCAATGATGCTCGGTTCGGTATTCGAGACGACATTGTTGAAACGCAATATTCAAGAGCGGGCGAGCGCACATGAGAAGAGCAAGCAAGCGCAGTCTCAAGAACGCGAAGCCGCGATCGCCGCAGAATCGATAAACAGCGTCGCGCAGATGGCCGCCGGCGCCGCCCACGAATTGAACAATCCGCTTGCGATCATCGCGGGACGGGCACAGATATTACAGTCCGACCCCAAAAACAAATCGATACAATCGGACCTTCAGTTGATCGCCGCGCAGGCTCGCCGGGCGGGTGAAATGGTCTCTGAACTGATGGATTACGCCCGACCAGCTAAGCCGCAACCCGTCAAGATCCACCTGCTCGATTGGGCAAATCGCCTTCGGCAGCGCTGGTATCGGCGGAGCGGTTTGGATGCCGATCAAATCCAGCTTCGTTTGCAGCAAGATGATCTCGCCGTGTTCGCTGACGAACGACAGCTTTCCGATTCGGCTGACGAGATCATGGCCAACGCTGTCGAGGCACTTCGTCAGAAAAACGGACCCTGCGCTACCGTTTCGGGCGAATTACCCAACATACAAATTAACTCACCTTCAGCCTCAACCGATGACACGATCGTCGTGGCGATTAGTGACAACGGACGAGGCATGCCCTCAGACGTGTGCAAACACGCACTGGATCCGTTCTTCTCGCATCGATCAGCCGGACGCCAACGAGGGTTGGGATTGTCGCGGGCTGCTCGGTACATCGAGATCAACGGAGGGCGTCTCTGGATTGAGTCGGCGGAAGGCACGGGAACGACTGTCAGTTTTTCTCTGCCGTCCTACTCAACAAATCCGTTTGGCTCATAGCCGTGTTGTTCACTATCGCCACCAGCACTAGAAACTGAATTCTTGCGATCCTGCTCTGCGCGATGTTGCGTTGAAACGGATAGATGGGGCGAAGGCGTGGACTCTGCGATTCCGCAAAAAATCCTGTTGGTCGAAAGCAATCCCCGGGCGATTGAGACGCTGATCGATGCGTTCGTGGGTCGGTTCAATTGCAACATCACGTGTGTGGCGACGGCTGAGGATGCGCTCGATGTCGACATGCTTGAACCGCATAGCATCGTGGTCGCAGACACCGAGCTGGATGGGATGGATGCGCTGACGATGGCCATGCGGCTAACGGAATTAAATCCGCGCCCGATCATCATGCTCGACAGCAACCCGAATGTTGCGAACGTTGTCGAAGCGATGCGGGCTGGCGTGATTGATTACTTTGCGAAACCGGTGGACATTGATGTGCTGCTCGAATCGATGGATCATGCGTTGGCCGACTATCAAGCGTATCGCGACTTGGCGAATCGGCATCAGAAGATGCGCGGCCTCGTGCGGCGGGTGATTCGTGAACGACGTGAACTCAATCAACGCGTTGAATTGATTTGCAAGGATCTGGTCGGAGCGCACAAGCGTCTGGTCATGCGCGTTCTCGAAGGCGCGGACAGCGTTGAGGTAGGCTAATATTTGTAGGGTCCGCTGTGCGGACCGGCATTCTGGATGTGCCGCACAATGGTCCGCACGGCGGACCCTACATGGTCGTTCATTCAGTCTTGATGAAACACCGGTTGGCAAGCAGCCAGTGACAACCGGCGACCCACTGCCGATCACGTCCTGCGATCGCAAATCACTTGAATATCCAGGGATAGAGTCGTTCCAACCCGATCATGCCGGCATTGTATGCGCCGTGGATGACGATGGCGGTGACCAATGATGGAAAGAGGTCGGTGATGCGCGGTTGGCGAAATTCATGCATCGCCCGTTTCCAAATGTTGACCAATCCGGCTGCGACAATCGTCGTGCAACCGACGTGCAGAGCGACGCACACCGTCCAGCGAATCAGGATGATTTTGTCGCTCGGGTTGCGCAAGTACACGAAGATATAGAGCACGTTTTCGAGCGCCGCGAAGATGACGGCTGCTCCGATGGCAGCGAGATACACCTGCGTGCGCCGCTTAAACAGATACGGTTTGACCTCGACCACGTAAGAAGCCGCGGCTACCTTCAACGTTTCTTCGACAATGGGTCCGAAGATCACGACCAGCAGAGGGGCGCTTGCCCCGAAGAATCCGCCGGGGCTTGTTCCCAGTGCTGAACTGACGACTGCAAACAATCCGCCCACAACGGCGCAAGCGATGGCCGTCGCGATACCGGTTCCGAGTTTCGTTTCGTGTTGCCGGCGTGTCAGCCACGATTCATAGCTGTCCGATCCCAGTGGGGGAGGCCGGTACCAGTTGCGGCGACCGCACTCGCGACACGGCGTTTCCAACGGCATGCCGCGCAGGTTGGCACCGCAGTAATCGCACGACCAATCGCGCTCGAGCACTTCTCCCTTGCGCCCCGGAAAGATATCCGGTTCGTCGAAGACGCTCTGGCCCGTTTGATACGATGATTCAGATCGTGGTGCCGGTGATTGATCGCTGGTGGGTTCGTTCGTGTGGCTGGAATCAGACATTCGCGTCAATCATCTAACGATCGCGGTGCCAAAGGCGAAGACTTCGACACTGGCGGTCTTGTTGTTGCTGGTGGCGCTGAGGATGTTCGACGTGTCGATTCGCACGTTCCAGACTTCGCTGGCACCCAATTGTCGGGCTTCGTCCAACATGCGGAGTGTTGCTTCGCGGCGGGCACGGTTCATCAGGGTTTCGTAGCTGCGCATTTCACCACCGATGATGCGGCGGATGGCGGCGGCGAATGTCTTGAAATAGTCGGTGGCGATGACGGCTCCCCCGGACACGAATGTCGCGTTGCGGACGCTCTCCGGAGTTGGACCGGTTTTCAGATTGGTGACGACGATGTCGGAATATTGGCTTTCTCGCTTGGCGAGGGACGCGAGGTGACTGCGTTCGCGCCATCGACCAATGGCGTACCCCAGACCGAGCGGGATCAGCACCCCGATCACCGTGAAAAAGAACTCGTTCATGACCGGGCTCCTAATCGATGACGACGGCTGTTCCGTAGGCGTACAGTTCTGCGGCCCCCTGCGTCACGGCGCTGGTGGTGAAGCGCACGTTGACGATGGCGTTGGCCCCGAGTTGATCTGCTTGTGAGAGCATCCTCTCGATGGCCTGCCGCCGGGCTTCGGTCAAGAGCTCGGTGTATCCCTTCAGTTCGCCACCCACGAGATTCTTGAGTCCGGCTGCGATGTCGCGCCCGAAATGCTTGGCCCGAATGGTATTTCCCTGAACCAAGCCCCGGACCTCTCGGATGGTGTGGCCGGGAATGGTCTCTGTGTTGACAACGATCATGTATGTGAGCCCTCGTCAAAGGATTTTTAATGTTGCAAAAGCTGTGAAATCAGGCCGCTGTTAAATCAGATCGTGGGTCGCGGGCGAAGCCTTGTCAATACCGAATTCGCGAACTTGAATACAGTTGAATTCGTCGGGATGAGCCCGCGGTCTGTTGGCTTGCGAGAATCCACATAGGTTTGGTGCGGTTTGTGGACGAAAGTGAACTCCCCAGTCGCTTTGAATGGCCCGAAATCGTTGACAATTCCGGTGGCGGTTCTAGGATGCCCGATTGATCCAATAAGGCAGGCGGACTTGGCAAGCCCACCCCTCGGCGCGAGCGGTGGACAGGCGATGAATTCGGGTCCGCATTCTGTGCCCGCTGATTCTTAACCAGTTTATTGAACAAGGATTGCGACTTTGTCCGATACGCCCCATCCCGGCAAGGATCCCATCGTTTATGGATCGTTGAGCTTGCCGCTTACCGTTGCTTCAATTCTGTTGGCATTGTCTTGCGTGTGGGCACTCTACGACGAGTTTGTGGCCAAGCGTCCGTGGAAGTCGTACCAGCACACTTTCGTTGAGCAGTACAAGTCGCACCTCGAAGGCGTCAAAGCCGACGTAGTCGAATTTGAATCTGGGCTTAAGAACAATCCTGAGATCGAAGCCCTTCGTGAACAAATTGCGGCCAAGCAGGAATCGCTGAAGGGACCGTTCGCCGAAATCGATGAGCGGATGTCCAACGTTTTGAATCCTCGGGTGACGAAACTCACCAAAGCGATGCAGGTGGTTCGCAGTGAAGTGATGGCGCTCACCTATCGTCTCGAACACGCCGAAGGCAGCGCCCGCGAAGATTTGGAAGCCGACCTGAAAGAAGTCAAAGAGCGCGAGGTCCTCGTTGAAGGTCTTGTCTCGATGGACGAAGGTGGGGCGGTCGAATCGAAGCCCTTTGACTTCTACTCTCTGTCCGCGGCGCTGGATGAAGCCAAGGCGGCTAAGGCGGCGCTTATTCAGGAGCGGGCAGCCCTTGATGTCCCAGTTCGGGCGCTTCAGTCGCAGCTTGCAGAATTGGAAGCCAAAGAGCGACCGGGTTTGTCATCTGCGCAGGTGGCGGGCTTGATCAATAAGATGGATCGGTTCAAAGTCGGGATCAAGCAGATCCACGTGCCTGGGACGTTGGAATTGGTGGAGCGATGCGAGTCGTGCCACCTTGGAACGCGTGAGCCGCTTGAATTGACCGAAGAAGATTTCTCCGGTGAATACGCCGGTGCATTCGTTAGCCATCCCAATCGCGAACTGCTTGAGATTCATGATCCCGAGCAATTCGGCTGTTCGGTTTGCCACGGCGGCAATGGCCGCGCGACGATTAGCGCGAAAGAAGGTCACGGGCATATCAAGCACTGGTTGTGGCCGATGTACGACTCGGAGAACACCGAATCCGGTTGCCTCCAATGCCACGAAAACTCGCTTTACCTACCGCATGCCGACACGCTCAATGCCGGCAAGGAGTTGTTTCGGTATCGCGGTTGCTGGGGATGTCACCCGCGTGAGGGCTTTGATACAGAACAAGCCGACAAACGACGCACATCGCAAGCCATCGCCACGGTTACCGAAACGATTGAGCGGACCAAGTGGGAATACAATGAGCAGGGGAAGATCGCCGACGGTGATTTTCACGGCGAGGACGCCACCGATGAGCAGGTGGACGATGCGTTGGCCGCATTGGATACCCTGACCTTGAAGATCAGTGGGCTTGAGTCGGAATTGATCGAACTTGAGCGGCGTGAAGCGGCACTGGGGGCTCAGCTCAAGCGGGTTGGTCCCAGTTTGCGACCCATTAAGAGCAAGCTTCGACCTGAGTGGGTTACGCCTTGGATCAACAATCCTAGGGAGTTTCGACCCACAACCCGAATGCCCGTGTTCCGATTGCCAGAAGATCATTTGAAGGCGATCGCGGCATCGGTGTGGCAGGCGGCTGACCCACCGACGACTGTCGGTTATGAGGAAGGCGACGCAGCGCGGGGCAAGGAGTTGTTTGAGTCGCGCGGTTGTCAGGCGTGCCACATGGCTGAGATGAACGAGAGCAATCCGGAACTGGCTGGTGGCGATTGGGGTCCAGAGTTGTCGCGCATCGGCGAGAAGGCCAACTTCGATTACGTGGCGGGCTGGATTCACGACACGCCCGATTGGTCGCTGATGCCGAACCTGCGTTTGGAGCAGACGGAAGCGAACGATATCGCGACGTATCTCATGTCACTTTCCGATCCGACGGACACGCCGGAAGATTACTCGCACCTCGATGATCCCGCCCTTCGCGAAACGGGCGACATGCTCATTCGTCATTACGGTTGTGCCGGTTGCCATGACATCGCCGGGTTTGAAAACGTCGGCAAGATTGGTACCGATCTGACCACCGAGGGTAACAAGCCGATCGAGCGTCTGGACTTCGCGTTGCACACCCACGAGGCCAAGCGCAATCACTCCGGTGAGGGGATTGAATACAATCACAAGAGCTTCTTCGAGCACAAGCTGATGAAGCCCGAATACTTCGACGAAGGCAAGATTTTTGAGAGCGATCTCCAAAAGTCGCGGATGCCCAACTTCGGTTTGAACGACGAGGAATTAACACAAGTTGTCACTTACCTGCTCGGATCGGTTGATTCTGACATTCCTGAATCGATGCAGCACAACCCGGTCGGTAAGGGTAAGGATATTGTCGACGGTTGGTGGGTGATCAAGAAGTACAACTGCATGGGTTGCCACCAGGTCATTCCCGGGCAGGTTCCCGCCATCGCAAAGTTGCCGCAGTATCAGGGCGAAAATGCTGGCAAGCTACCGCCGAGCTTGGTGGGTGCGGGAGCGCGTTTGAATCCGGAGTGGCTCGCGAAGTTCCTGCGTAATCCGGCGATGAGCAGCAACCATCTGAATCAAAATGGCGTCCGGAGCTACCTGCAAGTCCGCATGCCGACGTTCAACCTATGGGACGAAGAAATCGGTATCCTGGTGCGGTTCTTTGAGGCGATGTCCGATCAAACGTCGCCATATTTCCCGCCGGAAATGCCTGAGCTGGCCGAGGACGAACGGACCATGGCGCGGGAGAATTTCCTGGGGATGGACTGTTTGAACTGCCACGCGTCGGCCAACTCCACGGAGTTCGATCCGTCGGTCATTGCGCCGAGTTTCGTTCACGCGAAGGAACGCCTCAAACCGACCTGGACCAAGCGATGGTTGTGGGATCCGGGCGCGTTGATGATTGACACGAAAATGCCCAAGGGGTTGTTCCGCAAGGACGGCGATCGCACCGTGGTCGCGGCGCAAATCACCGACGACCTAGCCAACTACGATCATGATCACATTGACCTCTTTGTCAGGTACATGAACACCATCGACCTCACCGAAGCCACATCGCTTCAAGCCATCATTGAAGCAGAGCGTGCCAACGCTCCGGCGGCTGAGGAAGAAGAATTCATGGAAGACGAGGAGTTCGATGAAGATGAAGATGAAGATGAAGAAGACGAAGAAGAAGACGAATAAGTTGCCGAGCGGAATATTGTAAGCGCCGAGACTAGGGGCGTCGGCCGGGACGCGGGGTGAAGCCTGCCGGTTGATGGCCGATGGTGACGTCGAGCGAAAGCTCTTTGCCGTCGCGCCAAATGGCAAACGGCGTTGATGTATCTGGTGAGATTTCGGCGACGGTGTTGATCAGGGCGTCGGTGTCACGAAGTTCAATGCCGTCGATGCGGGTGATGATATCGCCCTCGCGAATGTCGTGACGTGCGGCCGGCGAATCGGGCTGAATGCGTCGCACGATCACGCCCCAATACCTGTCCCATTCGAGGCGCTTGGCCAACTCCGTTTCTTGTTCCACGCTGACAATGCTCACGCCCAGATACCCTCGAACAACTTCTGCTCCGCGCTGAAGGACCGGTAGCAGACGTGCAACCCGCGACGATGGAATGGCGAATCCCACGCCGCCATAGTGTCCCGACTCCGTGGCGATCGCCGTGTTGATGCCGATCACTTCGCCCTGCATGTTGATGAGCGGTCCGCCGCTGTTGCCGGGATTGATGACGGCATCGGTCTGGAGGAATCCGCGATACTCGACGCCTTCGATCGGAATCCGCGAGCGACTCTTGGCGCTGATGATCCCGCGACTGAAGCTGCCTTCAAGACCGAATGGGTTGCCAACAGCCAGCACATCGTCGCCCACTTCGACGGAATCACTGGTCGCGATGGGCAGGGCGTGAAGTTGGTCGGCTGATATTTGCAGAACGGCGATGTCGCTCTTGCGATCCGCGCCGCGGACGATGGCATCGACCCGGCGGCCATCGGGAAGGTAGACATGGATCGTCTCTGCACCGTCGATGACATGGTTGTTGGTCACCACGAGCCCCAGTTCGGCGTCAACCACAAACCCGCTGCCATAACCATCCTGCACGAAGAGGTCGTCATCGGAATCTTCGTCACCGGTCGATGCGTTTGCATCTTCAAGCCCGTTCGTGGAATTGGTTTCATCGTCTTGGCCCAGAAGAGACTCAAGATGGGTTACATCGATGTGCGTGAACTTGCGCTCGGTCACGATTTGCACGACGGCTGGCGCAACCATTTTGGCGATGCGACGGGTGCGATCGTTCCAGGGGTCAAGGTCGCCGGACGCTGGCATCGATTCGCGGAGTGCTTGCAGGCGGCCTTTCTCGACGTGGTACGAGAGTTTGGAGATGACACCGAATTTGAGCAAGATGACAAACGCCAACACGGTGGAGATCGCAAAGATGCCAATTTGCCGCAGCAAGGATTTAAAATTCGTACGCATCATCGAGTCCACATCGGGAGAAACAGACGGTGGGGTAGCACATCCATTGTAGGATCCGGAATTGGCAGAAGCCACCGCAATCGTCTTTGGCTGCCTGAGGCGTTGATTGCGGGTTACATGAAGCGGACGGAAGACGCGAAGATGTTGTCATGGCCAGGGACGATCAGGTCCGCGATTTCGTTTACTTCTGCCAGCGACGATTTGGCCATGTCGGTGTCAGCCGATTGCTCCCAAACCAATCCCTTTTCGAAATGATCGCGGGTCAGCACAGCGTCGCCAGCGATGATGGTGGTCTGTAAATCGGCGATGAGCAGTCCGGTGCAGCCAGGGGTCGCGCCTGGGCTGGGAAAGAGGTGGACATTCTCGTCCAACGTGTCGTCTGCTGACTCGATTCGCTCAAGAACGGCGAGTTCCTGATCGATGATGGGGGCAGCTTGAGCATCCGCACCCTCGCGCAGACGCTCCAGGTGGGTGACGACGGCTGTCCGCTCGGTATCGCTGAGCAGCCAGGACGCCTTCTCAAACAAGCCGAGGCCACGCCGATGGGTCGGGTGAAAGCTGGTAAGAAAGACGATGTCGATCTGATCGGGACGGAGTCCGGTGCGGTCCAACAGGCAACGGGCCATCGGTTCGCCGTCGAGCGTCGGGTCGACGAGGATCGTGTTCTGCTCACCGCGAATGAGTGAAGTCGTCGCCACCGGTGGGCGAACGGCGTTCTTTTCGGACCATGAGGTATTCTGGCTAAGCTGACCGATCAGGATGACGTCAATTCGCGTGGACATGGCCAAATAGTCTAGCACGTTCTGCGGATGACGCGAGGTCGCGAGATGGTATAGTACGCCACTCGATGAATGTTGTTGGCGTACTCGTTATCATAATGATTGAGACGCTCTGCATATTTTGGGCATATTTTCCGGGGCATTGATTCATGCTCGATATTAAATTTATTCGTGACAACGCCGAGTTGGTCAAGCAAGCCGCCACCGACAAACGGGTCGCGTGCGATGTCGATCAATTGATTTTGGTCGATGTCGAGCGCCGACGGGTTCAGCAGGAACTCGATGCGCTGCGCACCAAGAGTCGCGAAGGCGGCGAAAAGATCGGTCAACTTCGCAACCCCAAGTCCAAGGTTCACAAAGAAGCGGTGGCAGCCGGCAAGAGTGCGGATGACATCAAATCCGAAGCCGAATCGCTCCAGGCGGAACTCAACGATATCAAGACCAAGATCAAACCGTTGGAAGAGGACGATCGGCGAGTCGTTGAAGAATTTGAATC
>BQJS01000095.1 GCA_021604825.1 Phycisphaerae bacterium
GGGCGATTCACCGCGAGCGCTGTTTCTTGGTGGATACCTGCCCGGCCCGATGGGTGGTCCAGCCCCTTATGAGTTTGCGGATTACCTGAATGACGAATGGGGCATCGAAGCGGAGAGCGATCGGGCGCTGCTGTTTATCGAACCGATGGAGCCTGGCAAGTATCGATTCGTGCGCGACCCGCTCAAGATGCTTGACGGCACGTTCGGCGAACACCCAATCACCGATACCATGTCGGCGATGCGGACGATGTTTCCGTTGGTCGCGCCGATCAGCCTATCCAAAACACCACCGGACAACGTAACCCATCATCGGTTGGCGTGGATGGAACGGTCCGACTCGGTCTGGAGTATCAGCGAAATTCAGGCATACTTCGATCAACAGGCCAATGAGTACATCGTTCCTGCCGACGGCGATTTCCAAGGCGAGTTTCTGATCAGTGCGGCTGCCGAGAAGGACGAATCGAAAATCGTCCTGATCAACGCCACGCAATTCGCAACCGACCGCATCGCCCAGGCCCGACAGTTGGCCGCGACACCGCAGGGGTTGTCGGTGATTCCGGTCAATCCGGGAAACCCGACGCTCTTTATCAACGCACTCCATTGGCTGAACGACAACACCGAGTGGATGAATCTCGGTTCACCGATTGACTACTCAACGCTCAACATCAAGAAAGGCGCGTCGTCGACGCTGGCCGTTCAGGTCTTCGCCACGGCGGTTTGGCCGCTGCTGGCTGCGATCTGCGGTTTGGGCGTGTACTTCGCGCGGCGGAGATAGGCTTCAATGAATTTCAAAACCACCGGAATCCTCTTCGTCCTCGTCGCGGTTGTCGCGGTTGTCATCTTCGCATTGCCAGAACAGAAGATCACCGCGCCAGAAAAACCGTCACCGATCGCGTCCGCTCAGGTTGAACTCGAAAAACTAATCGACGACGAGTTTGGCCAAGCCGTTCGAATCGAAGTATCGCAGCCCGAGTTGCCGGATTGGAAATTCGAGCAAGCAAAGGGCGAGAATGACGACGATGCCACCTGGACGATGACGTCACCTTACGCCTGCGCCGTGCAGAAATGGCAGGTCGAATCGATCGACAAGCAAATCCGCAAGCTTCAGTACACCAGCAAACACGATGGGCAATCGGGCGACGTGACGGCGGCCAGTTGCGGACTGAAACCGCCGCGAGCCACCGTGTCATTGGCCGACGACTCGGACAAAACCATTCGCGTCCACATCGGTCGCGATGAGGGAAGTCGCGAGGCCTATGTGTCAATAAACGACGACCCGACCATCTATCGGGTCAATGCTTCGCTTAAGAATGTGTTGAAGGACAACGCCCTCGCCTACCGCGATCAGAAAATGTTCGACGTCGAAACCGGCGAGATCGTCCGCATTGAAATTCGCGAGCCAAATGCAGACGGTGGCAGCGACTCGTATGTGATGGTCAAGACAGGCGCGGAATGGCGCTTCGAGGAGCCCACCCCTGCCAAAGGACACGCCGACCAAATCCGGAAACTGTGCAGCACGTTTGCGGCACTGCGATCGCAGGAATGGGTCGCGGGCAACGTCAGCAACATGTCGCAATACGGACTCGACGCCAGCGCCCGAACGATCATCGCCACCGGTGAGAAACTCGCCAAGCCCGCAAACGACGCCAACACCAACGGAGCAACTCCCGAACCTAAGTCGGTGGTGACCGAGTATGTGCTTCGTCTGTCCAGCGCCAGCCCCATTGGCGAAGACACCAAGGTCTATGCCAGTCGAGGTGACGAAAAGATCGTCGGCACGGTGGCCAAGAATCTCGCCGACACCTTCTCCCCGAATCTGAAAGACTGGCGCGACAACCGCCTCATCGAACGCGACACGACCACAGCCCGATCAATCACATTGACCCAAGGCGGACTGACCACGCAGTTTGAACGCAGCGGCAGCGATTGGCGCTTTGCTGAATCGCAGGCGCTGGCTGACAAGATTGAAATCCACAGCCTTCTAAGCGCGATCAAGGATCTCAAAGCCGTCAACTTCATCGCCGGTTCATCGGACGGTGACGCGGGGTTCGGCTTCGATAATCCTAAAGGAATCGTCGAGCTGAAATTCGACGGCGACAATGACAGTGTGAAATTCACGATCGGATCACTCACCGATTCAGCTTCCAAGCGGCTGACTTACATTCGCGCGAACGATACGATCGCCAAGATCAACACTGTCGATATCGCAAAACTGCTTCGCAGCGCCGCGGTCTATCGCGACTCAACCGTCGTCGCACAACCCAAAGAGCGCATCCAATCAATTACCATCGCCCGGGCCGCCGGCGCGCTGGGCGGATCCGAAGCGGCGATGTCGGTCACGTTAACGCAAACCGATGGCGCATGGTCGATGACCGCACCCGTCGAAAGCAAGGTGGATGAAGTCCAGTTGCAGCGACTGCTGAGCATGCTTTCCAGCCTGCGGGCCAAGAGCATTCTGGATGTCGCGGAGGGCGCAGACTTATCCGAATTCGGTCTCGACAATCCGGCGGTGCGTTTCGCGTACACGATCCTCCCGCCAAAGACGTATCGCGTCTTGCCCGATGACGTCAACAGCAACGGGTCGAACCGTGTCGAGCCCATTCAACCGCCGGCTGAAACCTACGAGTTGTTGATTGGACAAGCGAGCGGGAACGCCTACGTCCAACGCGTGGGCACGCCCGAACATGTATACATCATCGCCAGTACGCTGCTGCCCGACTTCCTCGCCGAGTATCGCAAGAAGCAAATCTTCGCGTTTGAAGCCGACGATGTGACCGCCGTTTCGTTCACCGATGGCAGCACGACGCTCGGGCTCAACAAGGAAGATGGCAATTGGTTGTATGCCCAAGAAGCCGACGTGCCGCTCGATCAGGCGAAGGTGGCCAACTATGTGCTGCGGGTCAAGAATGCGTCGATCTTCCGGGTCGTCGCGTATGGGGCAGCCGATGTTGCGGCATACGGTTTGGAAGAACCGCGTTATCGATTGAACGTAACCTTGGCGGCGGGCGAACTGCCGGCATTGCTCATCTCTGAAAAAACGGACGGCCAGGGCAACCACTTCGCGGCATCGGAAGGCAGCAGCGACGTGTTCACGGTTCCGGCTGAAACGATTGCTCAGGTGGCCATCAACGTTGATGAATTCGCGCAGGGCGGTTAGGCTTCCTGTCGAAATCATCAACGAGGCCCCCTAATGAGCAACCGACAATTCCTGGTCACTTCCGGACTGCCCTACTCGAACAATCGCCTGCACGTTGGGCATATCGCCGGTGCGTATCTGCCGGCTGACATCTACGTGCGGTATCTGCGCGCCAAGGGCGACAACGTTCGCTTCATCTGCGGTAGCGATGACAACGGGGTAGCCGCCCTCAAGAGCGCCCGCGAAGAAGGCATCAGCGTCGAGGAACTGACCGCGAAGTACAACGCCTCGCAGCAGGAATCGTTCAAGGGCCTCGGCATCGAGTTCGACATCTTCGGCGGCACGCATCAGCCAGAATTCGTCAAGACTCACGAACGTCTCAGCCAAGCGTTCTTCATGAAAATTCATGACAAGGGTTTCTTCACCAAGCGAACCACCAGCCAACTGTACGACACCGAGGCGAAACAGTTCCTGCCAGACCGATACGTCAAAGGCACCTGCCCCACTTGCAAGTCTGACAGTGCGTTCGGTGATCAATGCGAGAATTGTGGCCGGGCGATGGATCAGATCGATTTGATCGATCCCGTCAGCACAATGACCGGTACCACGCCGGAACCTCGCGAGACGACACACTGGTTTTTAAGGCTCGATCAACTTCAGGAACCGCTCGCGGGCTGGCTCCGCAACAAAAAAGACGGCAGCGGCGGTGCGCGGTGGCGCGACATCGTCATCAATCAATCACTCGGACGCATCGAAGCCGAAGGCCTGCCCGAACGGGCGATGACCCGCGACATGAGTTGGGGCATTCCCGTCCCGCTCGACGACCCCGATGCCGAGGGCAAGGTGCTTTATGTGTGGTTTGATGCGCCAATTGGCTACGTTTCGTTCACCGAGGAATTGTGCCAGCGGCTTGGCGAAGGTGAAGACGGATACAAACATTGGTGGCGTAATCCCGATTGCAAGATCGTCAACTTCATTGGCGAAGATAACATTGTGTTCCATGCGATCACTTTCCCCGCAATGCTACTAGCCACCCACGACAGCGACAACGTGCAGGGCGACGCCGGCGAATTCCAACTTCCGCACAACGTGGTGGCCAACGCCTTTGTTAATTTTAAGATGCCCGGCAAAGACGAAGAGAAGATGAGCAAGTCGCGCGGGACAGCCGTCTGGATCGAAGACTATCTTGAGAACTACGATCCCGACCCGCTCCGCTACTACTTAACAGCCATCGCACCAGAACAGCAGCGGTCGGCGTTTGAATTTGACGACTTCATCACCCGCAACAATGGCGAACTACTAGCCGCATTGGGCAACTTCGTGAATCGCACCATGACGTTCGCCAACAAGTACTTCGACGGAAAGGTACCATCCGCCGGCAATCGCGAGCAAATCGACCTCGACCAATTGCAAGCGTGCAAAGACATCGCCAAGCGGACAGCCGACGCCCTGGAGGAGTGCCGATTCAAGTTCGCACAGGAAGAAATGATGAGCCTCGCCCGCGCCGGCAACGGTTACTTCGACAACACCAAACCCTTCCAAACCAGAAAGACCGACATGGAAGCCTGCGGCCGAGCAGTCAACGTCTGCCTGCAAACCGTAAGAACGCTAACCACAATAATGGCCCCCTTCCTGCCAAACATCGCAAGCAAATGCCGAGAGATGCTTGGCCTGGACGAAGCGGCGAAGACATGGGCGACTTCGTGCGACGCCCTGCCTGATGGACACGCCCTAGGCGATGCTCAATATCTGGTGCAAAAACTCGAACCGCTCTAATCGTATGAAAGTTAACTGCCACTTGAGCCCGTAGACTTTTAAGGCGTCATGGACCCTGCCAACCCTTGATTGCGCCTGACGCGACTGATAGTGTGAATCACAAGGTCATTCAGTAAGGTACAGAAATCAAGAGGGCACCAGGGAGACTGTCCTCTTTTGAGTTTATCGCAAGAATCGAGAGAGACGCCCGCTGCCGGGTGCCTCTCTTTTTTTGTGTGCCAACTACCAGTACTCCCGGTAGTGGGCCACTGAATTTCAAGACACTCCACGCTGTCCAAACCGGCTGACCAAAGGAGAAGTTGGAATGAAGCACATGATTGCAATTGCAATGAGTTTCGGGTTTGCTCTTTCAGCGGATGCCGCGCGTTTGGCGATTCGATTCGCCCCCGGGGACTCCCACACCGTTAACGATCAAAATGCTTCTGTAGATATTGGCGACACAGTCTCTGTTGAAGTGCTTTGGACTTTCACGCCCGATGATGTTGCGGTTAATGATCTTGCGGGGTTCTCATTCAACCTTACTTCGGTGCCGGAAGATCCAAGCCTTGGTATTCAAGGCGATCGAGTAGAAGATCCAAACTTGTTCGTCGACAACGATATCGCATTTCTTCCCGACTGGGGAACGTCAAACGCTCCGGGAACAGTTGGCGGAGATTCCAATCAGATTGGAGGATTTGCGCAGTTTCAAATCGCATCGCTCGACCAAGCCGGAACTACGTTAGTGAGTTCTTTTGACGTCACCGTCACTGGAGGATCAATCGGTGATGTGCGGAACTTTTACATTCAACGACTACCCTTCGCCCTGTCGCCCAGCGCAGGTGATTCCAGCGGTTCGGAATTCACTCTTAGCCCATCACCAAGCGGCTACGACGAATACGACATCGGCACCGGATTTGCTGGATTCAATGACGGAACAGGAGCGCTCCCACTGACAATTAACGTTACGCCCGAACCTGCCGCTGTTGCTATTTTGGCATTGGGCATCGTTTTTGTTCGGCGTACGCAGTAAACTAGGTCGGTCGCCATTTGTGTTATTGGCGCAATCCCCAGAATCATAAGTCCCGAAGCTGCGCAAGCTGTGTCGTGAGTTCTTCGGTCGACAACGATGCTCGATCAATGGCGGCCATCCGCTCGATTTTCAGTTGGATGCGGGCGGCGATTCTTTTGCAGAATTCGAGTTGTTCTTCTTCATCGCCGGGATACTGCGACGGATCTGGCAGGGGCCAATGGACTTTGACGCCACCGCCGGGGAAGACCGGGCAGGTTTGGGCGGCTGAGTCGCAGACGGTGATGGCGATCGCGATGTCTTGTTCGAGGAATTTGTCCCAACTCTTGGATTCCAAATCGCCCGTGGGAATGTCCATCGACTTTAGCGTGTCCAGCGACAGCGGGTGAACGAAGCCTGCCGGGTTGCTCCCGCAGCTTAAAAATTCAAACTGATCCCCCGCCACACTTCGACCGATTGCCTCGGCCATCTGCGATCGGCAGCAGTTCCCGGTACACACAAAAAGCACTTTTGGCTTTGTCATATTTGAGTCCCCCACCGACTATCTCTGATTGAGTGGTTGTCGATTCAAAACAGTCTGCAAACCGTCGGAGCGTTGGAAGCTTTCCTGCCGCACACCGACCTGCTCGCGAAACGCGGATTCTACCACCGATGTGTTTGGTTCGCATTAAGGCCGCCGACCAAGCCAACCACCCTCTTTAGCACTCGCGGGGTTGATTTCCCGCCGGGTGTTGAATAGCTTGCCTGATCGCGTTTGTGAGATGCAAGCAGGCTGGCACTTGGCGGGAGAATCACGTTGGCAACGACTGACGGGCTTCGGATTGGCGTTGGATACGACATTCATCGGTTGGCCGAGGGACGCGAACTGGTCCTGGGCGGGGTGAAGATTCCATCGAACAAGGGACTGGTGGGCCATAGCGATGGCGATGTGGTGCTGCACGCCATCACCGATGCGATGCTCGGCGCGTGTAGCCTGCCCGACATCGGCGATCTGTTTCCCGACACCGATCCGGCATACAAGGGAATCGACAGCAAAATCCTGATGCAACGGGCGATGGAAAAAGTGAAAGCGGCTGGCTATCGACCGCGAAACATCGATTGCGTTGTTCATGCGGAAAAGCCCAAACTCACCGCGTTCAAAAAAGCGATGGCCGAATCGATCGCGAAGATTGTCGGAATTCCCGTGGACACCGTAAACGTCAAAGCAAAAACCAATGAAGGCATGGGGCCAGTCGGTTCGTTCGACGCCATTGCAACGACGGCTGTCGCCACCGTGGTCAACCTCAGCCAATAAGACGCCAACTTTGAATAACCAATCAGCGAGACAAACGTGCCGATCCGCATCTACAACAGTTTGAGCAATTCCAAAGAATCGTTTGAGACCATCGAACCCGGAAAGGTGGGGATGTACCTCTGCGGGCCAACGGTTTACAAACCGTCGCACATTGGCCATGCGGTGGGCCCGGTCATCTTCGATACGATCAAGCGATACCTCACGATCTTCCACGGATACAAGGTCAACTGGGTCGTGAACATCACCGATGTGGAAGACAAGCTCATCGCCGAAGCCAACGTCCAAGGCATCGGCGTATTCGAGTTGGCCCAGCGCGTCGAACAAAACTATCACGATGCGCTCGCAGCCCTCGCCGTTGATGGCGTGGATCACTTTCCAAAAGCGTCAGAAAACATCGCCGAAATCATATCGATGATCGAAACGTTGATATCGACGGACTACGCTTACGTGGTTGGCGGCGACGTATACTTCAACGTCACCAATGACGACGATTACGGCAAGCTTTCTAACCGCAACCCGGACGACCAGACCGGTCACCGCGAACTCGCGAGCGGGCCTAAGAAGCATCCCGGCGACTTCGCCCTATGGAAACAGGCCCGCGAGGACGAGCCGGATGCCGTCAAGTACGATTCCCCATGGGGTAAAGGCCGACCCGGATGGCACATCGAATGCTCGGCGATGTCGAAAAGGATTCTCGGCGATTCGTTTGACATCCATGGCGGCGGATTGGATCTGATCTTCCCGCATCATGAAAACGAAATCGCTCAGTCGGAATCCTGCACGCACAAACCGTTCGCCAAGTACTGGATGCACCATGGCCTAACACGCTTCAACACAAAAAAGGTCAGCAAGTCCGACCCCGAAATGCAAGCCGCGTTGGCCGCGATGACGCTCAGCAAATTGCTTGAGGAATACTCGGGCGAGTTGCTGCGGTTCTTTATCATCTCCACGCAATACCGTAGCCCCATCGAATATTCGCCAGCAGAGTTGGCCGGCAAGAAAAAGGGGCTGACGTCGTTCCACCGATTGTTCAAACGAGTCAACGATCTTGGCGCAGGCGATGTTTACGATGCACCGTCAGCCGCCGACACAAGCACGTTCAAAATCGACCCGCAAGATCTCGGTGATCCAGCGATCGAGTTAGCCGCCTCAGTGGCCCACGCCCGTGACCGATTTCAAACGGCGATGGACGATGACTTCAATACTGCGGCTGCGACAGCGGTCCTGTTTGAACTGACCAACGATGTAAATCGCTTCATCGAAGTGAAGGGGCTGGAATCCTCCGATGATAGTGCGGGCAAACAATTTGCGTTGAAAGCGGCACATGCTCTCGCCGCATTGGGGCAATCATTGGGGGTATTCTTGTCAGCGCCCGAGGTGGCGGCTGGTGGCGACGCACTGGTTGGCCAACTGATCGACGCTCTGCTGGAAGTCCGAAGCGCCTGCCGCACCGAAAAATGCTTCGAGCTAGCCGATCAGGTCCGCGATCAGCTAAACGCACTCAACGTGTTGGTCGAGGACAAACCCTCCGGGGCGACGTGGTCGATTGAGAAGTCGTCGGACGATCTTCAATCGAAGCTCGTCGAAGCCCACATCCAGACACGATTGGCAAGCAAAGCCGCCAAGAACTTCACGTTGTCAGATATGATCCGCGATCGCCTGGCGAGCATCGGAGTGACGTTGGAAGACCGAGCCGGCGGCACGACTTGGGAGTTGACCGAAAGCCAATCGTAGGGTGGGCCGTGCCCACCAAGTTGGTAAACATGCGTACGGCGGTGGGCACGGCCCACCCTACGGGCATTCACGCGACATCGATCAACTACGCCGGATACTCTCCCTCAGCGTCCACGCTTCTTTGAACGCCCGAATAATCACCCGAAGATTGCCGCCAGTACTTTCGCCAGATTTGCGCGGATAATGCGTCACACCTGTTTGCACGATGTCATAACCCTGTCGCTCCGCGCGGGCGAGCATCTCCGTATCAATCAACGCACCGTCGCTCTTGAGTTCGATCTGATCAATTAAGGCTTTGGGATAGAGCTTAAACGCGCAATCAATGTCCTTAATCCGCAAACCAAACATCACCCGCATCAATCTGCCCCAAAGCCAACCATTGAGCTTACGAAGGGTCGTGTCCTTCCGATTGACACGGTACGGGCTGACAACCCGTTCTTCAGACGCCAACGCGATCACGCGATCTAACTCATTCAAATCAAACTGCCCGTCACCATCGGTGTAGAAAATCCAGTCCTTCGTCGCACTGCGAAAACCGAGCTTCAGCGCCGATCCGTACCCGCCGTTCGTTTCGTTGTGTACCGCCCTGATTATATCCCGATGCTCAGCCGCCAACCGATCGATCAACTCGGCCGTCCCATCTGAACTGCCGTCGTCAACCAGAATCACTTCGAGGTCATCGGTAAACCGTCGCCCCACTTCAATGGCAGACGCAGCCAATGCTTCGACGTGATCCACTTCATTGTAGAAGGGAAAGAAGATCGTCAGGCTATCAAGATGCAATGGCTCGGTGTTTGTCAAAGATGGACCTGTCGGCTGAAACATGGAAACGAATTCTGAGCGTTTCGCATGTTAACTGACGATCGTCACGCGTGGTAGTTGCAAGCTTACTTGGATGCAGCAGCGGATTTGCGGCGGGTGCTGATCGCCTTGACTGTTGTGGATTTAACTTTGGTGGATTTGGTTTTTGCGGTGGATTCGCTGGTTGACGACTTGGCCGCAGATCTTGTGGTGATTTTCTTGACTGGCGTTTTCTTTGTTTCCGTTTTCTTGGCGGCGACCTTTCTCGTCGTCACCTTCTTGACGCCGTCTTTTTTTGCGGCCACTTTCTTCGTTGCGACTTTTTTCTTGGTAGTTTTCTTGGCGGCGGTCTTCTTCGCTGGTAGCTCTATTTCCAAAGCGTCTGCCGTCGCAATTGTCGTTTTCTTAATAGCGCTCGTCGTGCTGACTTTCTTGACACCATTGGTGGACGTGGTTCGGGTGCTTGATTGAGCGGGAACAGCCAATTCCGCGGGCTTCGGTTCTTCGGGTGCAACGGTGGTTGGGCGAATTTCGCAGTAACCATCGAACTGCGCGCCTTGCACGACAATCAACGACGTCGCTTTCAAGCTGCCTTCGAGCGATCCTGTTGATGTGACTTCAACCTTGCCTCGGGCTTCGACTTTGCCGTTGACTTTGCCTTTGACGGTGAGACTGTTGGATTGAATGGGTGCGGCGACACGCCCGCGTTTCTCGACTGAAACATCACCGCAGGTCGCGTAACCTTTGACGGCTTGGTACGACTTGATGATGTAGTTTTCGAGGATTAAGCGTTTACGACAGTGGGCGCAAAAGACCGACATCGCTCGGGCAGCAACCTCATTGGCACCGCCGCAATGCGTGCAATTGACGATCTTCGTCTTGGCTTTCCTTAGCCCATTCACCGGCATCCATTCCGGGTACGGCAATGTCGTTTACGCGCCGAAACGCGACCGTCCTTTACGTCTTCAAATCTGCCCAACCTGGCTCAGGGAACTGATTCGCTGGCTCAGGGAAACCACTTGCCCATTCGCCGGAAACCCAGCAACTGGCCCATTCCCCATACCTAGCCCATTTATCAATAGCAGGGATAAATCCACATGACAAGAAGAATCTTCCCGCCATAAGGCCAAACTGCCGAATTTCTGCCCATCGATTCCACCCGCGTGCAATCAGGGCAAAGACCCCAGCGAGTTTGCTTGGCCGAGCAAATTCTAACGCCTAGCGTTTGCCAGCCATTGCGGGTTCCGGAGTCGCTGATTTGCCCTTGGGAGCGGGAGCCGCTTGCCCGTTGGACTTGCTGTCCTTGGCACCGACCACAACGTGGCCGCTGAACATCGCACCGTCAGCCACTTCCAAACGTGCGGTTCGCATGTCACCTTCGAGATGGGCTGACGCGCTCAGCTTCACCTTGCCAGTCGCTTCGAGGTTCCCGGTCATCACGCCGTCGATCTTGACCGTGCCTGCTTTGACATCGCCAGCCAGGTTCGCACCTTCGGCAATGAGCAAGTCACCCTTGCTGTCGATCTCGCCCTCGAACTTGCCAAGCAGACGCATGCCCTTTTGAAACTTAAGCTCGCCTTTGAACGAAGCATCGGGACCAATGACGGTGGGATAGTCGTTGTTCGGATCAGCCATGTCTTCAAACCTCCTTGTTTGGAGTTGCGTTGTCGGTGTGTGGGCCAGTCAACCAGACCCGTTGGCGTTGCTGCCCAAGAGTTCATTTATATCCCGCTCCACCACCTTACGTCAACGCCTTAGACACACCAACTTCGCGCGATCGCTCTGCAAAAAAGAGCAAAGACACACCAACAAATTGAACTCTCGATTCAACCTGACGTGAAGCGCGCTGTGAGTTGTTTTGAACAGGAAACTAAGTGTCGCGATCGTGGCGGTATTAACCGGGATTTGGGTCGCCACCGCTTTGTTGCGGCGTGCCGGGGTTGGGCGGATGGGGTCGCGGTTTGGCACGCATCACATGCAAACGGGCCTCGCGAAGCAATTCACCGTTGGAGAGCAATTGCACGCGGTATTGGCCGGCTTCGGGGAAGACCAGCCCATGAAATTGCAGTGCCAGATTTGCGACGGCCAGCGGTGATTGGAATTCGACCTTCCCTTGTCCCTGCACGAGCGGCTGACGGTTTTCGTTGGAATCGACGATGCGAATCATCAAATCTACCGAACCGTGCCCGCTGGTCAGCGACGTATACACCGACAATTGCGGGTGATTCACCGGGAAGTTTGAGGCATGGATGGCGCTGAATATCCCAATCAACGACTGCTTGCCCGTCACACGATCGGTGATGATCTGGTCGCACACGACCAATGACAGGACTTCGGGTTGGGGTTGGATCTCTTCCACGGGTCCGATTCTACGGAATCTCCGGGAAATTGCACATGCCATTCGGGTGTCCCTTCGTCGCGGACACCGTGCCCTTGCATTGGTCGCGGGTGGCCCGTTGCGTTGTGGGCTATTCTTGTCAGAATGCGGGTCGGCCAAGCCACACCCCAACGGCGGAATGCCCAATTTTGCGCTGCAGGGCAGCTTGGACAACGATACCGACACCACGAAACCCTCCATCGATCGAGGAGCGATTGCCATGAAGATTCACGAATACCAGGCCCGAGACCTTTTGAGCGATGCTGGCGTCCCTGTTCCACCCTCATCCGTGGTCGAAACGGTCGCGGAAGCCGTCGATGCCTTCAAGAAAATCGGCTCCACCGTCGTGGTCAAAGCCCAGGTCTTCGCTGGTGGACGCGGAAAAGCCGGTTTCGTGAAACTCTGCAAGACGGCTGACGAGGTTAAGGATGCGGCTCAATTCATGCTGACCAATCGCATGGTGTCGAATCAGACCGGTGCGGAAGGTATCGCCGTCAAGAAGCTTTTGATCGCCGACGCGGTTGATATTGAGTCGGAGTACTACGTCGCGGTCGTGCTGGATCGGGCCAAGCGTGCCCCAGTGGTAATGGTGTCGCGTGAAGGTGGCGTCGAAATTGAGGTGGTGGCCGAGCGCAATCCGGATGCGATCGTCAAGAAGTGGTTGGACCCGCACCTTGGACTGATGAACTTCCAGACGGCGCAATTGGTCGAAGCGTTGGGCTTTACCGACAAGCAGCAAGCCAAGGACGCGGCCAAGGTCATTCGCGGGCTCGTCAAAGTCTTCCTGAATAACGACTGCAGCCTCGCCGAGATCAACCCGCTGGTCCGCACAACTGATGGCAAAGTGCTGGCGATCGACGCGAAGATGAACTTTGACGACAGTGCCCTTTTCCGTCATCCGAACTTGACCGAAATGCACGACAAGTCGGAAGAAAACCAAGCCGAACTTCGGGCCAAGGAACATGACCTGACGTACATCGCCCTCGATGGCAATATCGGCTGTCTTGTCAACGGTGCCGGCCTGGCGATGGCCACCATGGACATCATCAAACTCCACGGCGGCGAACCGGCCAACTTCCTCGACGTCGGCGGCAGCGTCACCAAAGAGGGCGCGGTCGAGGCGTTTAAGATTATCCTCGCCGACGACAAGGTCAAAGGCATCCTCGTCAACATCTTTGGCGGCATCGCCAAGTGCGACACGATCGCCGAAGCCCTCATCGCCGCCGCCCGCGAAATCGGTTTCAAAGTGCCAGTGGTCGTGCGACTGGAAGGCACCAACGTAGAACGAGCCCGCGAATTGCTAGCCGAAGCCAACATCGACGTCCTCGTTCCAGCCGACGACCTGACCGACGCGGCCAAGAAGGTCTGCGCCCAAGTGGCGTAATCAATCGCGCACACGCACACGATGATGGCGTCAAACGAATTCCTGTTCTTCCTGCACGCAATCATCGGCGGCATTGTGTTGCTCATCGCCGCGCGGTTGGGCCGCCTTTATGTCGTCGGCGCGATCGTCACCTGCACCATCCTGATGAACATCGCAGTCCAGAAGCAGATGACGCTGTTCGGCATGACCGTGACCGGCGGGAATGTCCTGTTCGGGCTGGTGTTTCTGGGCGTGGATATTCTCAACGAGCACTACGGTAAACACGTCGCCCGCCGCGCCGTGTTCGTCGGGTTCGCAGCCAACCTCTTCGTCGTATTGATGATGCAGTTCGTGCTGCGGTACAAACCCATCGAAGGCGACCCCGCACAAGAACCGATGATGTTCTTCTTCAACGCAACAGCCTACCCCCGCATCGTCGGCGCATCGATGGCCAGCTACCTACTCTCGCAACTTCTGGACGTGCAAATCTATCAAGCCCTGCACATTCGAACCGGCGAGAAGAAGCTGTGGCTAAGAACCAACGCATCGACATGGCTAGCCCAGGCCTTCGACACCACGTTCTTCACCTTCGCCGGCCTATGGGGAACGGTCATAACAACATGGCCCGAATTCCGCGATGCCGTTATCTTTGCTTACATCATCAAGATAGCAGTCGCGCTGCTCGCCACGCCGTTCTTATATCTGACCAAGTACGGGCTAATGCGTCCGAAAGATTCGTAGGGTGGGCCGTGCCCACCGCAGTTTGAACCACAACGACATGGTGGGCACGGCCCACCCTACGTAATCCTCCCAGACCATTTGAACTCAACGCACTCGTCACTGGAATCCAATGTGAGCGGGCCCTCGCTGTATTCCGGATTCCAACTTGAACCAGAGATACATCGACCGTTTCGAAACTCATTCCGAAAGACAATCTGGTCATCAAGGATCGCCTGAACCCACTCAAGTGAATGCTCAGCCGCAAGGCGCTCACGAACCTCTTGCGTACCTTCTTCGCAGAACGCCTCAAAGTGACAATGGTCGTTTGGCTCAACGAGAACCGTCAATTCAACATCATCGTCGCGGACCACAAGGTCTCCAACGCCGTTCTCGCAGGCGGGAACTCGAAGTATCTCTGTGCCTTCTTCTATGGCAAAGGCCTTCAACGATTGTGGCAGTAGGCGCATAAATGTCTGTGCAAGGCTTGATCGCGCCGTTGTCATTGTGAACCTCCAAAAGGTGCGGCAAATCGAACCCTACTACGATGCCAACTGGCCCGGTTTTGGGGCGGCTTCTACTACTGCTCTCAGGAACCGGCCGGGGTTGGTGGGTTTTACGTCGGCGTTTTCGTATTGTTTCGCTATTAGTTCGCGGGTTAGGAAGTCGAACTGGCGGTTTTTGAATTTTTGGATGAGGTCTTTTTGGATTTCGACAAAGCTTTTTGGCTGGCTGCGTTCTGCGTCGGTGCATTTGACGATGAAGAATGCGCCTTCGGTTTCGATGACTTCACTTGTTCCGCCGGCGCTTAGGGAATAAAGGGCGTCGATCGCTGGCTGCCATCTCTCACGGGCGCCGTCTTTGGATACCCAATCCCAATCGCCCCCCTTAGCCGCGTTGATTCCCTTTGACACATCCTTCGCTACGCCTGCGAAATTCTCGCCGCCTTTGACGCGACGCAGTGCCGCTTCGATCGCCTGCCTGGCGTCGGCTTTCTTGACGGCTGGGAACAATCGCTGGCCAACCGCATCGACGCGGCCGAATGGAATGTCAATGAGTGACATCCGTCGACGATTGCCAAGTTTCAATTCCGCGAGGTACTGCTCGTAGAATTCTTCGATTTCGCGACGGGTCGGCTCAGCCACCTTGTGCCCTACCGATCGCTGAAGGTGGGCGATGATCATCATGTCGCGGCGGATGCGTTGGCGGTCTTCCAGCATCGATACGCCTCGATCGCGCAGCCATTCTTCGTATCTCGTCTGCCGGCCACCATGGTCCTTGTTGATGATCTCGCGGATGCGGGCATCGACGAACTGTTCGAGCTTCTTCATCTCCTCGTCTTGCAAACGGCGACGGGCGACTTGTTCCAAAAGCGTGCTCTCCGCCTCCGAGCGCACCTGCCGGCGAAGAACTTCAACCAACTGCCGCTGATACTCCTGCGGGGGAAGTTCGCGGGCCATCTTCGCCAAATCGTATCGCACCCATTTGAGCACATCGTCCACACGAATCGCCACGCCGTTGACGAACAACGTCGAAACTGACGACACGTCGTTAATGTCTTCGTTCTCAGCGTCGAGCATCGCTTCGGACTTAGCCAACCGAATCGCCCGTTCGTCTTTCGGCAATGTCTTGGTCTTGAGCTTGTTGGGATCGCGACCATAACGGGACTGATAGCTGCAACCGCACATGACGAGAGCGAGCGTCATGCAAAGAAGCGTGCGAAATGAGCTGGAGCAATTCGATGGGAACGTTGTTTTGATAAGCATCATGTAGCCGCTTCCGTGGTGGCTTGGGTTTTTGATAACAGTTTGCGCAGACATGCCAGCAGCGTCGGCCCTTCAAAGTAACTGGATCGCAGCCGGACGTAAATGGTTTTCGGGTCGGGCATTCGCACGGAGCCCGGAGCGTCTGCGAATGCGGCTTGTGCGATGGACAGATCACGGACCGAGAAAATCAGATCCGGCTCGTCAGCGACGATCGAACGAATCTCCCACCGGCGGGCCAACACGCGGATTTCGGCTAGATCGAGCAGCGTCGCAACCGACTTGGGGCTTGGCCCGTACGCGTCGGCAAGGTCGGCGGCTAGCCGTTCCAGCTCTTCGAGTTTCTGGCAAAGCACCACACGGCGGTAAATGTCGATGCGGGCGCGGGCACTGGGGATGTAGCTCTTGGGGATGAACGCGCTGACGCCGATTTCCAGATGCACGGGCGCGAGGTCCGGTTGCGGTTCACCGCGCAGGTCGCACACAGCCCGCTCCATGAGCTTGCAATACATTTCATACCCGACGGCTGCGATGTGCCCGCTTTGCTGCGGACCGAGGATGTTGCCCGCGCCACGGATTTCCAGGTCGCGCATGGCGATACGAAAGCCCGCCCCCAACTCACTGAATTCCTCGATGGCCTTCAAGCGTCGGGCGGCTTTCGGCGTAATGGTTCGTTTCTTGGGCAGCAACAAATAGCAATACGCCCGATGACTGCCCCGCCCGACGCGACCGCGCAATTGGTGCAAGTCGGACAATCCGTAGCGATCGGCGATGTTGATGAAGATGGTGTTGACCGATGGCAGGTCGATACCGCTTTCGATGATCGTCGTCGCAACGAGGACGTCGGCGTCTCCGTTGATGAAGCGGCGCATCACATCTTCAAGTTCGCGGTCCTTCATCTGACCGTGCCCGACGAGGACGCGACAATCCGGAACGATACGGCGGATGTCGTCGGCGACGCTTTCGATATCGCGCACGAAGTTGTGGATGAAGTATACCTGCCCGTCGCGGCTGAGTTCGCGGATGATGCCCTGGCGGATGAGGTCTTCGTTGTAATGACAGACTTCGGTGGCGATGCTGCGACGATCGACCGGTGGCGTTTGCAGAGACGAGATGTCACGGATGCCAAGCATTGACATATGCAACGTACGCGGGATGGGTGTCGCGGAAAGCGTCAGCACTTCAACCGTCGATCGCATCGATTTGAGGCGTTCCTTGTGTTCAACGCCGAAGCGCTGCTCCTCGTCG
>BQJS01000096.1 GCA_021604825.1 Phycisphaerae bacterium
GCCCGAGACCTTTCAACGGTGGATCCGTCAGAAGGAAGCCGGCACAAAACCAAAACCGGTGGGGCGGCCCCGGATCAGCACAGTGCGACTCCGTATCATCGTTCGATTCGCCAAGGAGAACCTCGGTTGGGGCTATCGCCGAATCGTTGGAGAACTGCGCAAGCTCCATCTTCCAGTTGGCCGCTCCAGCATCCGGCGCATCTTGTTAGAGGAAGGGTTGGCACCTCCACCAGGAAGGGATCGTCGCACTCATGCGACCGAAACGCCTTGGCGGAAGTTTCTACGCTTGCACATGAACACGCTTGTTGCGTGCGACTTTTTCACCAAAAGCGTATGGACGCCATTCGGAACCAAGACTGCATTCTGCTTGTTTTTCATTCATCTGCAGTCGAGGAAGGTCTTCCTGTGCCCTGCGACTTACCATCCGAACCGGCTATGGATGATGCAACAAGCGCGGAACGTGCAAATGTGGATTGAGGACCAGAAGATTGAACCTCGGTTCCTACTCCGTGACCGCGATGCGAAGTTTACGCTGGCGTTCGACACGCTGTTCAAGGACGCGGGTATCCGGATCGTGAAAGCACCAGTCCAAGCGCCGAATGCGAACGACTTTGCAGAATCGTGGATCGGGTCGCTCAAGAGAGAATGCCTGGATCACTTCGTCTGCTTCAGCCGGGGTCATCTCGATCACATCCTCCGCGAGTACGTTCGATTCCATAATCGGCATCGACCTCACCAAGGTCTTGGCAATCGTACGTTGAGAGCTGCACTTGGAAACGATCCGCCGCCCATTCACCCTGAATCAAGTCCGATCCGCTGCCAGCGATTTCTCGGCGGATTGCTGCGCCATTATTATCGCGCTGCGTGACCATCAGTCGCTCGGGTTCGTCATGTTGCCACATCTTTCGATCTCGCCATGCGACGGCGACTCTGTTATCATGCGCGGAGTTACCTGCGATCCTCGCAACTGACTTATCCGTCGCGCGAATCCACTCCATCGAACGAATCTCAAATCACTCCCGAAAACGAATGGGAGCGGCACCTACATTTTGGACCCTCGCTGGATGGACCTGCGCGCGCCCAAGTCACCGGCGCTGCCGATGAATTGGGCGATTCGACTCGCCCCGAACTCGAAGCGCAAAGAAACGCCCAACTCGACACGATGGACGAGTTGGGCGATTTAACGCTCCCCGAGTAGGACTCGAACCTGATTCGATAAGCGCTAGTGATTCCAACGACTTAGAAAATCAGCCAGTTTCAAGCGCTGCAAAAAGCGCTGCACTTTCGGCCAAAACGCCCGAAATCGACCGCGATCTACAAGCCGTCATCAAATCATGGCCGATCCTATCCGAACCGCTTCGAGCGGCAGTGTTGGCGATTGTGCGGAGCGGCAAGAATGGTTAGATCGATTCACCGCATTCGGGGCAACGTGGTTCGGATAGGCCCTTCAGAATGTGGCCGCATGCCGAGCATCGCGTGTATCCGTCAGTGGATCGGTGCAGCAATGCCATGACCAGTGTTGCTACAAAGATTGACGGAACTGTCCAAGCCAAGAGCGTTAGATGGACCGCCACGCGTGAGATGATTGTTATGGATCGTGTAGGGGCCATATGTGGTTCAAGAGCATTTTGAAAGAAGTGCGCGAGCGCGTTTCCGTCACCGATGATGCATGTAGTCGCAATGATTGAGCAAACGCCAGCAAGAATGGCCAAGATGCACGCTCTGAGCCGCATACGGCCATGATCGCGCTTGATTGGGCATCGGTCAACGAATCGACGACAGGGGCCCCACGACCGCCGAGAATCCGAACCACGCCAACCAGGTCGAATGTAGCGGATTCACTTGATTATCTTGAGCGGAAGGAATCTAGGCTTTGGCGCATATGCTGAAGTCGCCGACCTGTACTACGGCAATGCGCCAGTGAATTCCAACTGAAGCTGCGCGGCATCCATCAAGTCCACATCGGCAACGGCATCGCGATTCGCGCATCCGAGATTCAGCCAGCTGCTACCGGGTCCGTTCAAACAGCCGAGGTAATTCGACATGTCTAGATTGTCAATGCCGCCGTCGTCATTGACCGGGCCTTAATCATATGGTCCCGAAATCACAGAGGCCATTGCATGCCAATCGGCTAGATCAATCATGGGGCTTGCGGTGTCAGTGTTAGCACACGCACATGTCGGATCGATGGAGCTATCTTCGCCGAAACACTCTAAGAAGAATCGCATATCGTGGAGATCAATATCGCCGTCCGCATCCGAATCTCCAGGCATTGCGCACGCTGGGCAGTTGCCTACCGTTAACTCGGCGGGATCACTGAAAAGAACGCAATTTGGACCAATCGACAGTGCCCTCAGAGAATAGACCCCGGCATTGGTTTGGGTGGCGTTTTCAATCGTCAGCGTCGATCCAAATACACCAGAAATCCCTCCGCCGTCTACAAGGGGCATGCCATCTCGATGCCACTGTGTGAAGGTGCTGAATCCTCCAGGGGACGATACCGCTGCTGTAAACATGGCGGTTTCACCTGATTCGACACAGGTGTCGACAGGCTGAATCGTAAAATCAGGTCCGACGACATCGAGTACGCTAGGCGACGACAAGATCGCGTTAGAGCATGCATCCACGATGTAGCATTGATAGCCGGGAGAGTCGGCTTCGTCTGCGAAGGTGACATCGGCGATACGCAGATGTGGTGAATCCGTTCCGCTTATGTTCCCTTCATTAGTTAGTGGTACGCCATTTTTCTGCCAGGCGTATGATGCGATATCTCCATCGGTTACGACGGCGATGATCTCAACTTCGCCCGCACAGGCTGACACTAAAGCAGGTGGTTGTGATTGGATCGTGCCATTCTCAAACACTTCCAATTCAATCGGTCCGCTTAATGTCTCGATACACGCACGTGATGCGATGCAAGTGTAGAGGCCTGCATCCGCCAGCATGAATTCATTGATGCGAAGTGTTTTTGTGGTCGCGCCCTCGATTCTTCCGTCATCCGTTAAGGGCGTTGAACCGCGATACCATTGAAATCCGTCGGCTGTCGGTGCATCTATCGTGACTTCAACCGTATCGCCCGGACACCCTTGAATGTAATCCGGCTGATCGACAATAAGGTCCGCCTCATCACACGAATCGGGCACACCGTTGTTGTCACAATCCTCCGTCACGCATGGCGGACCATCTATGTTTAGAACAAACGAACCCGTAAATCCGAAAAATCCGGTGATGCGGATCCAATATCCGACGCCTGATTCGACATTGACGGAAACCTGCGAACCCAAATCGCAAGAGTCATCGTTGCATGCCAAGAGATTGTCAGCCGAACCTGGGCAATCACTGTGAACAGACATGACGGTATCCAGCGGCGAGCCACAAAGACTAAATGTTGCCAGCCCATCGAACGCAGGAACGTATTGATACCAGACGTCCGTACTGTCCGTGCAGCCAGAGTCGCCCTCCGAGGTAGCACCAACTGTGCTGCCGGTGTAAGTACGACCTGGACAAGCCAAACGGGCGTCATCGCAATCGTCTACGTCACCGTGAACGAATGAAGCCAATTCCGGAATTTCCTCGAAGTTTGGAAGAATCTCGCATTCGTCAGGTTGGTTGTTGTCGTTACAGTCTTCGCTGGTTCCCGAGGCGAGATCGCAAGTATCGGGGATTCCGTTTTGGTTGCAATCGGGATCACATTCGTCCGGTAGGCCGTTCAAATCACAATCATCGAAGTCCTCGCAGTCGTCTGGAATGCCATTCGTATTGCAGTCGATTCTCTCGACGCCGTTGCATTGTCCGCACTCAAAGAGTTCCACAATAAAAACGCACAGAGAATCCCAATCATCGGAACAGCAGAAAGGGAAGATGTCGCACACGCATGCTTCGACGACGGGATCTTCGCACCCGGCGCCATGTCCGGTTGTGCAGCAATTCCCAGAGCCCGCTCCGTCAACTTCGCACTCGTCGGGGATCAGGTTTTCGTTGCAATCGCTAACAATGTCGCATGTGCCGCATCCCAGTAGCTCCACTTGATCCGCGCACGGACGGTCCCAATCAACGTCGCAGCAATACGGATCAACCACACAAACGCATGACTCGATGTCCACATCGCTGCACCCGGTTCCATGTTGCGTTTCGCAGCAGTTGTGAATTGCCTCGATCTCGCAAATATCTGGCACGCCATTGAAATTACAGCCACCTTCGCATTCATCGGGGATACTGTTATTGTCGCAGTCGTTGCTGGTGCCCACCATTATGTCGCAGATATCCGGAGCGCCATTGTTGTTGCACCCACCCTCGCACTCGTCTGGAACACCATTACTGTTGCAATCATTGCTCGTTCCGGCTGCAACATCGCAAATGTCCGGGACGCCATTGTTATTACATCCGCCCTCGCACTCGTCGGGCAACCCGCTCAAATCGCAATCTGAACTCGTTCCGCCCGCCAGATCGCATTCATCGGGGACGCCGTTTTCGTTACAGTCATTATTTGCACCAGCACTACAGTCCCCGCATCCAAACCCCTCAACTTGATCTACGCAGAAGCTATCCCACTCAACATTGCAGCAGAACGAGTCAAATGCGCAGACGCATGCCGAAATGGTTGGGTCACTACAACCTGCTCCATGGCCTGTTTCGCAACAGTTGTGACTAAAACCTGGGCCTTCAAGTTCGCATTCGTCAGGAATGCCGCTGATGTTGCAGTCATCTGCGAACTCGCATGATCCGCAATCGAATTCTAATACCTCGATTGAGCACAGACGGTCCCATTCCGTTGTGCAGCAAAATGGATCGCGCGCACACACGCAGGACGCGATATCGTCATTGCTACAACCAGGGTCATCGTGCATCTCGCAGCAGTCGTGGATTTCCGCTATCTCGCAAGCGTCGGGACGACCGTTGGCGTTGCAGTCGTCGCTGACGCCGATTGCAATGTCGCAGCTATCAGCGGTGCCATTCGTATTGCAGTCCGGCTCGCATTCGTCGGGCACGCTATTTCCGGTGCAGTCTTGGCTGGTTTGGTCGGCAATGTCGCAACTGTCAGCGGTTCCGTTATTGTTGCAGTCCGGCTCACATTCGTCGGGAATCTTGTTGCCAGTGCAATCGGCGCTCGATCCCAGGGCAATGTCACAGAAATCCTGAATGCCATTACTTTGACAGTCGGCTCGGCTCTCGCATTCGTCGGGAACTGTGTTCGCGTTGCAATCCGCGCTCGTTCCGGCTGCAATGTCGTCAAGATCGTCGAGACCGTTCCCATTGCAATCACCGACGCGTAACGAAGCGACCTGAGTTCCCCAAATGTCAACCGAATGGACGAACTCCTGGACTGTCCAGAAGGTCAAGTCGTCTTCTGGATCGACGGACGTGTAGCTATAGTCTCCAAACCGATTCCGACCAAATGAGTCGATGATGTTCTGCTCGGCCAGGCCTTCCCGATAAAGCGTGGGAGGCGCCATCATCCCGAGCGGGTCAGAGGACCTGCGCCCGGTGTAGTATGTGCTCGCGTATTCCGTGGGTGACGATCCACTGAATCCCATTACAATCTGATCGACAGCGTTCACCGCGAGCGAAGGAAAGAAGTAGTGCCTTGTTGGTGAGTCAATCAGACCCTGCTGCGCGACGGTTTGAGACGCCATATCGATTTCATACCATTGACATGCGGCGCGACCATCCACACCAACGGTGTAACACAACCACAATGAGCCGTTGCGGTACACCGAATTCATCACACGATCTCCCACGGTGTCGAGCGGAACCACACTTCCAAGCGCTTCCGCATCTGGCGGGGCATTCTGCGGAGTGACTGAGACAGTTCCGAGGTCCACGAGGCTTGGCGAAGTCAGTGAACCTGACAATTGGCGCAATTGCAGTTGCGAAGTCGAAATTCGCGAAACAAACAACTCACCACCCGAATCACCATACGTCATTGCGGGTTGAATTGCTCCTTCAAAGGGCAGTCCGCGAAAGGCAGTTACTGTCCCAAGATTCTGGGGATTCGATAAGAGTGGCGCCTTATCGAAGGCAAATATACTCATGCCGCAACCCACCATGTATGAAGTCACATAGATTCCGTCGTCATCAACGCCCAACGTTGGGTAGTCCGGAAAGCACCCGGCATCCGCCCCGGTACTAACGGTTACGTCGGTCTTGAACCATGTACCTGTCGGATCATCGCTCGACGAAACCGCGATGAATACTTTTGTATTGAAGTCTGAAACGATGACGATCCATCGCCCGCTGTGGTAATCAAACAGAACGCGAGGGTCTCCGCTCGATCCCGGAAGAAACGATGAGAGGTTGACGTTGGTCATCTCAGCACCGGTGTCGCGGGAATAAATAGCAAAATTGCGGTTCACAACTTCAACGAAGTGATTGGGACCCATCGCCCCGTGGGTGTCGGGCGGTGCGGAGAATGACCCAGCATCACCACGCAGAATACCTTCGAAGTTCAGCAGTAACCCTGGCGGAGGAATCTGCGGATCAATTCCACGGCCAACTACATCATCCGCATCGATTCGGTCCGAGTCGGCTTCAGGCGGTTCTGCAGGCGGTGGAATAATCCACGCAGGTGAAGTTTCGCTACTTCCAAACTCCCAATTCAATCCTGCGTATCGTGAAGCAGACAATTTTTGATGGAATCGCCCATCTTCAAAGTCAATTAGGATTGGCTCGCTAGGTTGCCCGTTGTCGTCGAGAGCAGCGAACGCAAGATCGTCAAGTCCGTAGAAGCCGACGCCAAGTGATGATGGCAATGCCTCGACAACGATCCGATCCACGCCACGCAGGTTTACGGTCATCCATTTTGGATTCTCGTCGATTTCGTCGAACCACTTGGTTTGGCCGACCAATTCGTTGTCACGAAATCCGCTGACGCGTATCGCCTCGGCCCAGACAGCCTCCGTCGATTGCCCGGCAACATAGAAGCCTATGAAATCGACGAGACGGTTGAAGCCGATACCCATCTCGATGTCGCCATGTTTGTTCACAAGATTGTGTGCGCCGGAATGTGGATAGTACGTGGATCGGCGGGTGGGAATGACCCACTCGCCTCGAACCAAGATTGGCTCCTCTTTTTCGGATCGCTTAATGGCATCGCGGGCAACCACCGCATCCAATCCTTCGAGAAATCCTACGGCTCGGTTGGCACGTGGGACGGTTTGCCCTTTGATGGAATCGTTTTCCGGCGACGGGGAAACTTCTCGCGGCTGCGCCGAAACGGTCGCTTGTAGCATCAAACCTAATGCAATGATTTGCTTTGTTGATGTCATGATTTGCTCATCCTGCGCGTGATCGGATTGCCATGGATCGTGAATGCGACAGTTTAAAGCCGGGCTCGCGAGAAGGTTGAGCGTTGCTGACGCGCCTCATCAGAGCAGCGCCAGGGCCGGGGCAGCCTGGATGTTGCGCTCGACGGTGTTAGCGAACTCGTGTTGATAGTATACCGCGCCGATCATGCCGAAAGCCAGAGTCTGGCAGAACTGACCTTTCCCACTCAAACTGATCCAGGTGTTGGGTTAGAAATTTCGTTACTCGTTGGGGAGGGAGTGTCACGAGCCGGCGGCGTTGGTGTTCGCAGCGATTGAGTGAATACGCGCTCAGCCTGCGCGGGATAACCCAAGCCAGTTCGTGCTTTTTTCGAAAAGGTGGCTGAACTCTTCGAAATCATGCTGCCCAGTCATACATCGTCTTACATCAGATCATTTGCGTGCCCATTAGTCAGCATCGCGTCGCCGGACGGAACTGGTCGAGGACTATCCGATTCACGTCGCGACGGCATGGTTGGGTAACTCGCCAACCGTGGCGAACCGCCACTATCTTCAAGTCACCGATGAGCATTTCGAGCGGGCAGTTGAGTCTGCGAATTCAGCCGAATCAAAAGCGCTGCAGAATGCGCTGCAGTACCCGACCGCATCAGGTGGAATTGGCTCGCAAAGTAAGCGTGAGAGAATTAGGAAATCGGCGTTTGGCGGCTATAAGCGAAGAAATGCGACACCGTGCAACGCTGGTGTCATAGGGCGAACTCCCCGAGTAGGACTCGAACCTACAACCTAGCGGTTAACAGCCGCTCGCTCTACCAATTGAGCTATCGGGGATTTTTGGGCTTGTTGTGGGTGCCCAAACGTACTTAATTATCATCTTCGGGCCGCAAGTCAAGGGTTGGTTGGGGCGACCTTTGGTTGGGCTGGCGCTGAGTGCGATTGGCCCTGCGCCAGCCCGTTGGTTATCGATCGTTGCCTTTGGCAAATGTGGCTCATGGGCACGACGAAAGTTCCCGTGTTTTGGGGAATTTCGCGGATCTCAAGGACCTGATATCAACTACTTGGGAAACGTCTTGGGCTCGACGTCCATATATCCCTCGCCGTCCAAAGCTTCCATGAACTTCACCAAGAGAACGACCTCCTCGTCGGTCAGGTTCAGTTTCTTGATCTTCTTTGATAGGTGGGGGTTGGCATCACCGCCCTTGTTGTAATGCTCAACGACTTCCTTGAGCGTCTTGATTGAACCGTCGTGCATATATGGCGGATGCTTGGTGACGTCGCGAAGCGATGGTGTCTTGAACGCGCCCTTGTCCTCGTCTTTCTTTGAAATCTCGTAGCGGCCGATATCGGCGTGCTTCTTCTCCTTGGCATCCCAACCGATCCCAAGATTGTGGAACAGGCTGTCGGTGAAGTTCTGGCCCAGGTGGCACTGGTTGCACTCGGCTTTTCCGTTGAAGAGCTCGAAACCCTTCTTGATGATGGCGTCCTCTCTGCTTTCGACGTATCCATCTTCAAAACGATTTTCCTGCCACTTGTCGAAGGCACTGTTGCCACTCATCCGCGTGCGTTCGTAATCGGCGATGGCCTTGGCCACCCGGTCCTTGGTCACTTCCGGTGTGCCGAATGCTTCTTTGAAATATGCGGCGTAGGGTTTGATCTCGTTGAGCGAGTCAATCATCTTCTCGACCGTGTTGCCCATCTCAATCGGATTGGCCACCGGTCCCAGCGCCTGTTCTTCGAGCGAACCGGCGCGTCCATCCCAGAAGAAGTGGGGGTAGATCGTCCACGCTTGGTTGATGAATGATGGAGCTTTGCGGCCGCCTTTCTGGCCGTCAATCCCTGTGGATACGGAGGTCAGTTCTGAAAATGCGTGTTTGGGAATATGACACGTTGCACATGAGACCGACTTGTCGGCAGACAATCGCTTGTCGAAAAATAGCCAACGTCCAAGGCGAACGGTCTCGGGCGTGGGCGGATTGGGTAAAGATTGAAGCGTCGATTCGATACCGAGCGGTGATTTGGGAATCGGTTTGAGCGGGTTCTCGGTTTCCCATGCGGGTGGGGCGGTGATCGTTTTTTCGTCCGAATTTGCAAACGCGCCCAGTGGCGTGCATGCCAGAATTGCCAGTACAAACAAGTGCCTTTTCACTTCAACGTCTCCTTTTGGAATGACTGCCAACCTGCAATTGCGGGCAGTTGGTTGATGCCGATGGCATAGTCAGATGGCTTAGTTAGTCGCGTTTTGGGACAAAATTGCCGCGGAAACCGGCTTGCAATTTCAGTCGCCCGTTGACGCATGACCTTCAGACGCCACTTGGTATCTCGACAATCGAGATGCGCTTCAACTCGACGACGAGTCGTCGGGTCGCGCCTGCTGATTCCGGATTCTACCTTTTGCGAATAACTCGCCAAGTGGTGTTTGACGCAAAGTGCAATTTGATTGAGTATTGACAAGAAGTTGGTCGGTTCTTCCCCGATACCTTTCCAATATCGGTTCGGAAACCTCCGAGAGGATTGAGATTTGTCGCTGGCATTAAGTGATTTCAACAATCTGGACGCTGTATTCGAGATCGAAGGCGAGCCGATGCAAACGCATCAGGGTCGCAGCGTGACGCGGTTGACGATGGATGGTGAGACCCATTTTCTCAAACGGTTTTGGCTGACCCCGACACAGGTTTTTCGTCGGTTCGTCGTTCAGGGGTTGCACGAATTGGCCATGATCGATTGGTTAAACGAAAATGGTTTCGCGGGCCCGAGTGTTGTCGCCCGCGGTTCCGAAAAGCGTTTCGGAATGTGGCATCGAATGATGTTCCTGATGCGGGCGGCGGAGGATGAAGTGCCGCTGGAGCGTTTCTGTCGCAAGCACCCTGACCGGCGAGACGATGTCCTTTCAAGTTTGGCTGGCCACACCGCTCGCTTGCATGATGCCGGGTTCTACCATCGCGACTACTCAGAGCGGCACCTTTTCGTCGGGCGCCAAAATGGTGACTTCCGGTTTCGCCAGATTGATCTGGAGCGGGCGTCCGTCGGGTCCCGACAAGAAGCGAAGGCGGCTGCCGATGTGAAAACGCTGGCTTGTTCGATCGCCGATCCAGTATTGGTCGCAGCCGTCGAAGGACCGTTTCTGGACGCATACCTGAAAGAACGGAGCACGTTGGATTCTGGCGATTCATTTCGCGCGTTGCTGGCCAAAGCCATTCCCACCAAGAGTTTTGAGTAGGCGATGGGTCGAAAAGGCCGATTCGCTGTCCGAATGCTGGATTGGGCGAGACCGGATGACGACATATAATCCGCCATGGAACTTCCTCAATCGGATTCCGCACCAGTGATTTCTGAGTCGCTAAATGACAAACTAGATCAGGTCCGCGAATCGCTCCGCGCGATGAAATCGGTTGCGGTCGCGTTTTCGGCGGGGGCTGACTCGACCTTCGTACTCCGCGTCGCGGTTGATGTTCTTGGTGAGGAAAACGTGTTGGCCGTCACGGGACGCAGCGCCAGCGTGCCCGACGCTGAATTGGTTGAGGCCAAGCGCCTCGCAGATCGCATCGGTGCGCGGCATCGCTTTGTCGATACGGATGAATTTACCAAGGAAGCCTACACGTCTAACCCGACGAATCGCTGCTATCACTGCAAGACGACTTTGTATTCGCACATGGATCGCGTGATCGAGGAAGAGGGAATCGATCGAATCGTCAACGGGACGAATGTCGACGACCTCGGCGATTACCGACCCGGTTTGCAAGCCGCCTCCGAACACGTCGTTGCGTCACCGGTGGTTGATGCCGGAATCACCAAGGCGGAATTGCGTGAGCTGTCCAAATTTCTCGGCTTGCCAACGTTCGACAAACCGGCCAGCCCGTGCCTTTCGAGTCGCGTACCGTATGGTCAAGAAGTGACTCGCGAGAAGCTGCAAGTCATCGATCGCGGTGAACGGTTCATCAAAAGCGAATTCGGGCTACGCGAATGCAGGGTGCGCCACCACGGCGAATTCGTACGAATCGAAGTGCCAATCGATGACATCGAGCCCGTGTTGGCGACATCAGGTCGCGAGAAGCTGGATGCGTTCTTTGAGTCCTTGGGGATTCATCAGGTCGAAATCGATCCGCAAGGATTTCGCAGTGGTTCGCTTAATGAAGTGATCGCGTTTGGCAAGCAGCAGTTGGGCGCGTAGCGGTTGGTTTCTTAGAAATACGGATCAGTGGGCGAAGGTGCGTACATCTGTCACCACCGCCCACTGTCCTACTTCCCGCCCCTCGTAGTTTGTATTCCCCTCTGGTGTGCGATGCTTCGTTGTTCTTGTCTCGCGCCACCGACCGCCCTGCGTGATTCACCCACTTGCTGACAGTTGCACCAAGTACCTATGTCAGCTCGATGAGTGAATCTCGCAGGGCGAAACGCCCCTTTCCCGAACGAAGCAATCCCATTTCAGGATTTCGCTTCATTGACCGGAAAGCACCCTCTTCGTTTGATCATTGTTGGGATCATTGCAAGTGGAAGTCGCCGAGCCGACGCACGCTTCAAAAAAACGTCGGGCGCGCACGGCCACGTGTTCGTTGTTGTGACGTTCCAAGTGAGATTTAGATCCCTGGCTGGGTGGAGTACGCTACGAGATCCGCCAACCCCGTATCCAAGAGATTATTCTCGGGCTTCTGCAAAAGGCAAGCGTGGCTGCGAAACAAATCGGAGTGGCGCGCAAGAGTTCGAAGTGCTTGAACGCTTTGTTTTGTGTCTGATTTGTTTCCGCGTCAATGATGGCGCGAGCCCGGCAAAACAAACAGGCGATGGGGGAGTGCAACACGGGTTCTCGCTCGATCGAGCCGAAGCAAATTGGAAACTTTTGGATTGATCGTGAAAGCGCTTGCCGTGTTCGAGAGGTGATGCGCATTCATGCGAACTGAATTCAATTTATGCGACCGTATGAATTCTGCGCTCGCACCATGTTTGTGCGACGGTCCCATTCGAACCGCGGACCAGTCTGGCTTCTGAAGTGGCCACGTTCGTCAAAGAGTTGCGCAGGATCGTCTTTGGTGCCAATGATTTGGAGAATGCTGTCGTCGCGCGAATAAGTGATCTGCTGCGCAAGCGCCGATATTCCGGAATCCACAAAGTAGACCTGTCCAGATGCATTGAACGATTGAACGTCGGTTCCACTGAGGCGATTGGCTCCGAGGCTATTGTCGTCGGCGGTCCGAATGAATTGCACGACCAACGATTGGGCGTCGAGTGTGGCGATTCGGCCTTCCTTCAGGGTGGCGGCTTCACGTTGTCCGAGGATTTCAGCCGCCATCTTCATCTGATCGCCGGAACGGTGAACCAGTTGCACGTCTTTATCAAACTGGGCGATGTTGACATCATAGCGGTAGTGCATCGTGTCCTTCCAGCCCAGATACGTCTGCGACGGTTCGTCCCGAGAAGCTGCCCCGAACGGTGTTGCCGGCTTTGATTTGGGCTGCGGCGAATTCTTGGGAGCTCGATAGTCTTCGATCAGCATGTTGCCTTTGCCATCGACGCGCACGAATTTTTTCTGCAAATCGATCGACATCGATGGGCCCTTCATCTGTACGCGACTCTTGAGCCTCTTCGAGTCCTTCCGCATATTGCGGTTTTCTGCGACGACGTGCCCGGTGGCCTGAATAAAGATCGGATCTTTGTTAAACGACGGGCCCGAAACCTTGAACTTGGCTTGATTGCCAGGTTTTCCGGCTGCGGAATCGACGAGCGGAGTGAAGATCCACCACTTTGATTGCGTATCGTTGGATGCGGCTTTGGCCAATTCTGCCGGCGTCTTGACCACATCAACAAAATCGACCCGCAACGCATCGCAATCGTAGGTGCTCGAGTCCGTCGACACGTGTACCTTCTTTTTGAAATGAGCGACGTTCTGCTGACCAAGGAAGTTCATGTGTTCCAGCCACATGATTCGGACCAGGGTTGGCGTGTCTTGTTCGCTGCCGTCGAAGTCGCGATCGGTTAAGAACGTCATCTTCCCGCTGCCCTTTACCTCCGCCGACTGCTTCGTGGCACTGAAGGTTATGTCCGTTGGGGCTGCGATCGAAAACTCACCCATGCCGACGAAGGCATCACGGCCAACTTCCGGCGTCACCACGCCTGATTCAATCTGCTGACCATCTTCAAACCGGCAATTCAACTTGCCGCAATCGACTTCCAACTCCTGAACCGGATCGCGCAGCATCACCGTGCCATCGGCGAAGATGCTGGCCAGTCCCGTGCGGAATTTCTTCGTGGCGTTGTACTTCTTTTCTTCCAACGCCCAATCGATCTTACTCAGATCCAAACCACGCTCGGTGGCATATTCGCGAGCCTTTCCGATTTCAAACGCTGGTTTGGAAACTTCGTACGATTTCAAGTCGGCGATGAGTTCGTTGGCGGCTTTGATGAACCGCGAGCCTTGCGATACGGTCACGTTTTCAATTGCATGGGCCCGGATCGGATAGATTTCACCCTGCTCATCCAAGGCGAAGTCAATATCAATCCGGTTGCAAACGATCCGCTCAGCGCCCTGACGCATGTCCACGCCACCCGTGAAATGGGCGCGGTGCAGCGTTTGAACCGATTTCGTCTGCGTCTCGCCGGTTGCCGTGTCGACTTGAGTGAACGGCGTTTTTCCGAAGAACGCATTGACGCTGCCTCCGAAATCAACTTGAAATCGATCTGATGAGGCGTTGCTCTTGCCCGTCATCGCCGCGAAGAACGATGGCGTAGGCTTGGATTCCGGCTCGCCTTTTCTTGACGCTCGCGTAGACACCAAACGACCAGGACCCTTCGCAAAGGCTTCCCCATTCGTTCGATCGAGCTTGATCTCCACCCCGCGCAATGAACTACCCTGCTCGATTTCCACATACGCAGGATGCTCGGTTGTGCCGAAAAGTTCGACGAGCCCAGTCTCATCCTGGTAGTTCAGCTTGTTGCAGTTGGCCATCCGCTGATCGTCGCGCACCACAACCTTCTCACCCGTCGCAAGAATGTGCATTCGCCGCACGTCTGGGTCGAGTCCTTCAGATTGCGATCGACGACGCGAAGTGACGTGGAGCAATCCGGACCAGGTTAGCTTGACCCGTTCATCCTGTTTCGCAGGAAGGCCCGCCTTCGCCGATCCGCTCGCGAGGGATGTCTCTTCAATCAGAGACGACTCGTTCGGAATAGTTGCATTCTCGCTGCCCGTAGAGTTGACATCCCCGGTCGTCGATTCAGATTGCTTTGACGCCGATCCGGGTGACTGCTTGGCCAACTCCTTTTCTTGTGCCCCGAAGTCAAAGAGAATCTCAAGCCGATCGGCCAACAATTGCCCGGTCTGCTTCGACTCGACGAATCGACGGATATTCACGTCGTCTTCAAAAATTGCGGTGTACTCGTCCGTCGGCTTAGCCTTGTCATCGTCTTGCTTGTTGGCGATTTCGATAACGGGCAGGTCGGCGTCAGCCGCACCATTTGTGCCCACCGCTGTCGCTAAACCGTCCGCCGAATCTTCGCCATCCTCCGCCGCGAGCTGAGCGGGATCCTCTGGTGGTGTTGCCTCGGCATCGGTCCCGCTTTCGCCAGGCTGACCAGCCAATCGAACATTGCCACCGAAACCGCTGACTTCGATTTCCTTGCCCTCACGTACGATGAGTTCTTCGATTCGATTGTCCAATTCGTTGTAGTGCAGAAGCAATCCGATGCCAGCGAGTTTGGCTTCGATCGATTCAATGCTGAAGGACCGCTCGGTCTGAATTCGGGCATACTCCAGATCGAAAGTGACGTCCTCCATCTCGATTTTCACTTCGCGTTCGTCGTCGATCTTGTAGCGTTCATCGGGAGGCAAGAGGTCGCGCTGTTCCTCGCTCAGGCGGTCGATGATGATTTGAACGTTGCCGGTCAGCGTGCCACGTTTGGGATCGGGTCGGCGGGGGTCGTTGCCCTTCAGTTGCACAAGTCCCTGGTCCGCAGACACGCGGACGGTTTGACCGTTTGGCGTTCGCAGATGGATGATGGGCTTGACGATTTCAAAACGATTGCCCTCAAGCGGCGTCCATTCATCTGCGTTGAGGCGGCCACGCTTCGTGCCGTCCTGATCGAACAGCGTGAGGCTGACATCCTCTCCGCCCGAAACTGGAATCTGCGTATCGCCAACGTGCAGCGGCGACCTAGAGTCGGTTGCGTTGGTGGTCTGGTCGATTGGTGGCGTGATCGTGTCTTCGATTTTCGTCTTATCGGCGACCACCGGTGGGGGCGTGGGTTGATTCAGCCCGGAATTGGAAGATGCCGGTTGGGTGGAGCGATACACCGCGAAAATGATCACCACCACAACCAGCGACGTGACAGCCAGCACGAGTGAGCGGAGCGTTTTATGTGATTGCATCAGTCAGCCCCAAGACCCACCGTCAGGTCAATTTGGTCCAGCAGGTCGATATTGCTCGTGGGTGCCATTCCGGATATCCGAGATCACTTCGCTAATACCGCAGAAAGCGTTCTCGCGAGGACGAGCGATAGCCCCAGATTGTATAGATGCCGGGGCTCTCGGCAAACTGTAAATGCCCATTGTGGCGTGATTTCCGGTCATGTTGCTCCTACAATCCCGTCTGTGATGAGTGATCTGACATACTTCGACAACAACGCCACCACTCGACCGCTTGACGAGGTCGTGGAGGCCATGCTGCCTTGGCTTCGCGATCAATACGCCAATCCGTCGAGCGTTCACCAATTCGGCCAATTCGTCCGGCACGCGATCGAATGCGCCCGGTCGCAGGTGGCTGGGCTGATCGGTGCCGATGCCAAGGAGATCGTCTTCACCAGCAGCGGGACGGAGAGCATCCAGCTGGCGATTCGCGGGACGTTGGCGTTTCGTAAGCCACGCAAGCAGGTCATCGTCTCAGCCGTCGAACACAGCGCGGTCGGGAAGATGACCGCTCAGCTCGAACGCGAATGCTTTGAAATTATCGAGATCGGCGTCGATCATGACGGTTTGCTCGATTGCGCCGAACTTGAAGAGCGGCTGTCGGACGAGACCGCAATCGTTTCCATGATGTGGGCGAACAACGAAACCGGTGCGATCTTCGATGTCGAGCGAATCGCCAAGATCGTCGAAGCCCGTGGGGTTCCGCTTCATCTCGATGCGGTGCAGGCGATCGGTAAGACGGATGTATGCGTCAACGATTTACCCGTGTCGCTGCTTAGTATGTCGGGGCACAAGTTTCATGGTCCCAAAGGCGTTGGGGCGCTCTTCGTCAAACGTCGAACGCGCATCGCACCAACCATTCTCGGCAGTCAGGAAACGCAGCGGCGGGGCGGAACTGAAAACGTCGCGGGGATAATTGGAATGGGCGTCGCGGCTGAGCATGCGATCCAGCATGTTGCCGACGATCGAAAACAGATTGAGGTGTTGCGGGATCGATTGGAGCAAGGCATCTGTCAATCGACTGATCTCGCCCGAGTCAATGCAGCCGGCGCTACCCGCATTCCCAATACAACCAACATCGGATTCCGCGGATTGCAAGCCGAGGCATTGTTGCTTCTGTTGAGCGAATCGGGCGTCTGTGCGTCGGCAGGTGCGGCGTGCAGCAGCGGATCGCTTGAACCGTCGCACGTATTGCAGGCGATGGGCGTCGATCAGGAATACGCCCACGGTTCGCTTCGATTTAGTTTGTCGCGATTCACCACGTCCGAGGAGGTCGAGAGGGTCATCGAATTGATGCCAACGCTCATCAACCGACTTGCCGCGCTGGGAATGCGTTGATAACGTTTCCGGCATGCAATCTTCAGAATCAAGCAAATTGAAAATCGGAATCATCGGCGGATCAGGACTTGGTGACCGGCTTGCCGGAAGTCAAAACGTCGAGAAGATCTACGTCGATACCCCATTCGGCCCGCCGAGCGGTCCACTGCTCGCAACCAATTGGCACGGGGTGGATG
>BQJS01000097.1 GCA_021604825.1 Phycisphaerae bacterium
CGAGTTTTTTGAAATTCTGGAGAAGTGGTGAGCATGTCTGACGTGAAGACGATACGGGTGGCATTGGCTGGTTGTGGTACGGTCGGTGGTGGCGTGGCCGAAATTGTGATCAATCGCGGCGACGCGCTGGCCGCCCGGACGGGATTGCGGTTTGAGGTTGTCAAAGCGCTCGTGTCCGATGCTTCCAAAAAGCGTGACGTGCCCTTTGATTCGAGTTTGTTCACCGACGATCCGAACGAGTTGGCTGCCGCCGATGTTGACATGGTCGTTGAGGTGATGGGCGGAACCGATACCGCGCGGGACGTTGTGTTGGCCGCCTTGTCGCGAGGCGTTCCGGTGGTGACGGCCAACAAAGCGCTGCTTGCACATCATGGCGCCGAGATCTACGAAACGGCTCGCAATGGCAACACGTGCATCGCCTTCGAGGCGAGTTGTGCGGGCGGGCTGCCAATCATCGGCGCACTTCTGCGTGGGCTACTGGCCAACCGCAATACGACGATTATGGGCATCTTCAACAGCACCTGCAATTACATCCTGACCCAAATGCTAAGCGGCGGGGCATCGTACGAAGCGGCCCTACGATCTGCCCAGGAATCAGGTTATGCCGAAGCCGACCCCACACTCGATGTTGGCGGAGGAGACACCGCCCACAAGCTGACCATTCTGGCGTCGCTGGCATTCGGGTTGAACCTCGATGCTGACCAGATTCCGATCGAAGGGATTGATGGGATAGAATTGGTCGATCTGCAAATCGCCGAAGACTTGGGATTTATGTGCAAGATGTTGGGGATTGGTCGGTGCAGTGAGGTTGCGTTCGATCCGCTGGTGTCGTTGCGTGTGCATCCCACATTGCTGCCGTATGAACACGAGTTGGCGTTCATGGATGGAACCAGCGGGGCGGTTTTGGTCATGGGAGATGTGGTGGGCAAGACATTCTATTCTGGCGCGGGCGCTGGTAGTCTGCCGACCGCAAGCGCCGTTGTTGCAGATATGGTTGAAGTAGCCAGCGGGGCAGCGAAACAGACATTCGACCAGGTTCAGATTCACAACGATCGGACACCAGAGGCAGCATACTTCGACGCAGGTCAATGCGAATATGCGTTCTACATTCGCGTTTCGATTGATCAAGCCGGATGTTCTGCACAAGACATCATCAACAAAATCATGGCCGTCGAAACCAATTGGCAGCACTTAGAAGAGGCTGAAGAATATCTATCCGTCATTGGTATCACCGGTGGGATGAGCGAAGGCGAATTTCTTAAACAACTTGATGTTATTCAGTCGGCGCTATCGCTCAAGGAATTGCCAACTTTCATCCGAATGCTGCCACGGGAATCTGATTCATGAAGTACGCGATGATCTTACCGGATGGAGCCGCCGACGAACCGCTCGATCAGCTGGGCGGGCAAACCGTACTCGAAGCTGCAAAAACGCCTAATATTGACTGGATTTCGACGCACGGGCGGCAGGGGCGAATCGTGACCGTGCCCAAGGAATTTCTCCCCGGAAGCGATGTGGCTACCCTTTCGGTTGTCGGATACGACCCGCACACAAGCTATACGGGCCGGGCGCCTTTGGAGGCGTATGCGCAGGGAATCGAAGTCGGTGGTGACGATATCGTTTTTCGATGCAACCTCGTCACGATCGATTCGGAAGTGATGCGGGATTTTACGGCTGGGCATATTTCGCAGCCGGAAGCGTCGCGACTCATCGCCGACTTGAACCGCGAATTTGAAAACGAACCAGTCGATTTTTTTGAAGGCGTTCAGTATCGCCACTTAATGGTCTTGCGCGACGCGGGCGACTTAAGATGCATGTGTACGCCGCCGCATGACATTCCCGATCAACCAGTCGCGGGTTACTTGCCGCATGGCGATCATGGTGAGCGCGTGCAGGCAATCATGAAACGCGCGGCGACTTTGTTAAGCCAACATGAAGTCAACACGGTGCGCTGCGAGTTGGGTGATAACCCGGCGACAAACATTTGGCTTTGGGGACAAGGTCGCGTCAAGAAGTTGCCGCTCTTTGCCGATCGATTTGGTGTAAAGGGAGCGTCCGTCGCAGCCGTCGATTTGATCCGCGGCATCACGTCGCTGATTGGTTTCGATCTGATCAATGTGCCAACCGCCACCGGATACCTCGACACGGATTACGTTGCCAAGGGGAAAGCCACCGTCGACGCGCTCGATCAATATGATTTGGCGTTGGTCCACATCGAAGCGCCCGACGAAGCCGGTCACCTCGGCGACTACGAAGCGAAGATCAAAGCGATCGAAGAAATCGACACGCACATCGTTGGACCGGTGCTTGAAAAACTCAAAACGTTTGATGCGTGGAAAATCGTAGTCGTACCGGACCATCCCACACCTGTTTCCACGCGGATGCACACCCGCACACCTCCGCCGCTTTGCATGGCTGGCACGGGAATTGAATCCGTCATGCAAAAGCCATTCGGCGAGACCCACGCCCAGCAAAGCAAGCTGCTGATCGACCCCGGCTGCGAAATGATGGAGTACTTCTTGCGGGTCTGAAGAAGGCATTCTCTCCGAAAAACTTAAAAAGTTGATCGCGGCCCGAAATCGCGGGATTGTTCGTGCTGTTGTTCGTAAGTGATTGTTTAGCAATTGGTTAGGGCATGTTTTCCGCGATTGAACACCCGCCGAAGGCGTGCTGATAGTTGGGTTTGCAGTGCTGCCATAAAGTTCTCGGACGTTGGAGGTCGATAAACAAGCGCTGGAACAAAATGGGTAAATTCGATCAGCAGTGGAGTCATTATCGATGAGCACCTTGTTGCGAAAAGAGCAACGCATGTCAACGATGCAGCGACGCCGCAAGCCTGGGAATGAGAGATGCTTGCAGTTTGCGTTTGATGCCGACGGCTCGTTTGCGGGTATTGATGGCGATGCGCCTCAAGAGATTCATCTCGAAGCCACCAACACCGACGCCGAAGCGGCATCCTGGTTGGATGACTACTTCTGGATGGAACTTATCCAACGCTGGTCGGATGCGCCCATTTCGGTTCACTTTCAGCCGACCAAAGGCAGCTTGCTACACGGTATCATCATCCACCAGCTCAACATGCTTCGCAGGGTTGTTCCCCATTGGCGTTTGATTGGGCAGTGCTACCTGAGTGATCTGGAAGCCGAGGGTGTGATCGAACAAGCGGCTGTGACGGTGTATCACGAAATCCATGTGATTGATGGCCGTCGCCCGGGTGCTGCAGACTCGCGCCATCCAATGCGTCTCGAAGATGCCATCGCAACAATGCGCAAGGTGCAACGGGCCAACAAACGCAATGCGCCAATCGTCGTATGTTGCCGACCCGAACCACAAGTCGAGTCGTCGCCACAGACCGTGCAGGCGTCGAACGATACAGCGTCACGCAAGGTTCATGAAGCACCGGCATCGCGTCCTGTGCGCTCCATGGCGTAATTTGCTGGGCCGCTCATTTCGACGCTCGACTGCCACGATCATCGTCCGCGGTCAGCATGACTGTCGCTGCGCCGATTCATTTCTGACTCACCCACGCGCTTCCTCGCATAGAAATTCGATCTTCAAAGTCTAACTTCAGATGACGTGGATTCCGCATTTCTCACGATTCCGATTGGGGTCTTGAATATCGGACCTTTCATGTACATATGCGATTGATGCATTGGTTGATGCTTCGGGTATCGATTTTAATTTCGACACCAACTAGAATGGTCGCGCTATGTCGCTCATCGTTCAGAAATTTGGAGGAACCTCGGTTGCCGACGCGGACAAGATTCACCGCGCCGCCCGCCGGGCGATTCGGGCCAAGCTTGATGGCAAGAACGTTGTGCTGGTCGTTTCGGCGATGGGCAAGACGACCGATCATCTGATCGCGTTGGCCCGCGAAGTCACGCCTGCACCGCCACGCCGCGAGATGGACATGCTCCTGACAACCGGCGAGCAAGTGTCGATCGCATTGATGGCGATGGCCATTCAGTCGGTAGGGCACGAAGCGATCAGTCTGACCGGTGGGCAGTTGGGTCTGGTGACCGACGGTCGTCACTCGCAGGCCCGCATCCAGAACATTTCCAAGGAACGCATCTTTAAGGAACTCAATGACGGTCGCATTGTGATCGTGGCTGGATTTCAGGGTGTCGATGAGACGGGCGAAATCACCACGATGGGACGGGGTGCGTCGGATACGACGGCGGCTGCCCTTGCGGCGGTTCTGGATGCAGAGTTGTGCGAAATCTATACGGATGTCGATGGGATTTACACATCGGACCCGCGCGTCGTGCCTGAAGCGCGAAAGCTCGACGCGATCAGCTACGACGAAATGTTAGAGATGGCCGGGGCGGGTGCGGGCATCATGCACTCACGGGCGATCGAATTTGCCAAGAAATACAACGTTCCCATTCACGTACGAAGTTCGCTGACCGATCAGCCGGGGACCATGATCATGGAAAAAACACCTGGAATGGAAGATGTGGCTGTCCGCGGCGCATCGCTGAAAGTTGACCTTGCCACCATCGTGATGACCCGCGTGCCGAACGAGCCGGGTATCGCCGCAGAGATCTTCGCCGAAGTGGGCAAGCATCACATCGTGGTGGACGACATCATTCAGAACTTTTATGACGATCGCAAACTGGCCAACGTGGGGTTCAGCACCAATCAGGACCAGGCGCTCGAGGGCGTCGAGGTATGCCGAAGGATGGCGGAGGCTCGCGGGTTCGGTCCGGTCGAACTCGATGAAAACGTGTCGAAGGTCAGCGTCGTCGGCGTGGGTATGCGTTCGCACGCAGCCGTCGCCGCGATCATGTTTGAAGCCCTCCGCGATGCCAAGGTCAACATCGACACGATCTCAACCAGCGAGATCGTCATCAGTTGCATCGTCCCGCAAGAACACGGCCCAAGAGCGCTTCAAGCGGTGCATAAAGCCTTCGAACTCGATAAAGCCCACCCAGCCACATAGTTCGATACGCGAATTGTGCCACTGCTCTGTGAGCAGTGTCGAAACGAGAAAATCACTCGTGCGACTGGGGCACACTCACTTCGCCATTTATTGGTTGCCAGCAGCGTCGTACTCTTGAAGAATAAAGCACTGCTCACAGAGCAGTGGCACGGTCCAATCCTTTAAATGCGGTTGATCGTATGGGACTTCTTCGCGCTAGCACCTATTCGAGGACGGTTAGACTTGCTCCATTTTGGAAGCGGCGGCCAGTGATTACGGTTGGCTTGTTGGTCGTCTTGATAGGAGCGGTCGGACAGTTTCTGATTGCGGATGTTGGCGGCGATTTTGAAGTCTATCACAATCGTGTGTTTACCGTTGTCGAAGTCGCGGATGGTGATACGTTTGATATTGATCATCCGGACGGGGCGCATCCTGATACTCGAATTCGGTTGTGGGGCGTGGATACGCCGGAGGTGGCTGGCAGTCGCGATGGGGCGATGTTGTTTGGGGCTGAGGCGTCGGCGTTTGCGAAGCGGATGCTGCTTGGCAAGAAGGTTCGGGTGATTCTCTCGAGTAAGCGGACGCGTGATAAATACAATCGACTGCTGGCGTACGTGGAATTCGCCGAGGACGGCGACGAGGTGCGGGCCGGCGAGTCGTACAACGAGCAGTTGGTTCACGAAGGGCTGGCATATGCCGATTGGCGTTTCGATCATGCGCTGAAACTGCAGTACAAGCGAGCGGAGCGCCAGGCTCGACGAGATCGTGTGGGTCTGTGGGCCAATGTTACGCTTGACGACATGCCGGCATGGCGCAGTCGGATGGAGCGGGAGCTTGAGTATCGGGCGCCGTGAATCGGTAGGGTGGGCCGTGCCCACCGCAGTTCGTATAGATCAACGACATGGTGGGCACGGCCCACCCTACATTTTTGTTCCTTTCAATTCTTTCACCATCGCATCGGCACCATACACATTCTTTAATGATTCGATGATTGCACGACTGTCGACGTGAACGCCGCGGGCTTGCTCTTGGGTGAATTGGATATCCCAAATCAACGCTTGAATGTTGCCGTCGAAGATGATGCCGACGATTTCGCCTTCACGGTTGATCGTCGGTGAGCCGCTGTTGCCACCGATGATGTCGCAAGTGGATACGTAATTAAACGGTGTCGTGCTTGTCAGGTTTTTCTCCGCCTTCAACCAGCTTTCGGGAAGGTTGAACGGATCGGTGTTCTTGTGGTCGCGTGACAAATCGAACCCGCCGCCGATCGTTGTCGAGTGCGGGATGGTCTTGTTTTGTTCTTGATACGCTTTGACGGTTCCGAATGAAAATCGCAGCGTGCCGGTGGCGTCGGGGTAAACCGATTCGCCGTATTTGGCATACATGGCCTTGGCGATGCGGGTGTAGGCGTCGGCTTCTACGCTTTCCCACTCGTCTTCGATTTGCTTGCGCAACGGTCTGGCGTAACCTTCGAGCAGCTTGGCAAAGAGGATCATCGAATCCTTGCTTTTACCAACAGCCTCTTTGCCGCCTTCAAGCATGCGCTCGCGTTCAGCTTGATCGGCGAGTTTACAACCGCGTAGCAGCGTCGCGGCGCGTTCTGCTGGTCGCTGCCCGTTTAGCGCCGCTTTGACGATGGCATGATCTCCGCCAAGCATGCGGGCCATCCGCGTGAGGGCGTCGGTGAGGATCATCTGTTCGAGATCGGGATAGATCGGACCGGTCGCGATGATGCTGCGCTTGATACTCTCAAGATTCGCGTCGCGGTATTCGCTCAGTCGTTCGGCATCGGGTTTGTCTAGTTCCTCAGCCATCCGAACTAGATGCTTGGCCACCCTGAATTGCGTGGGCATTCGCATGCGACGGTTTTCGGCGAGGTAGTACGCTGGGAAGATGTCTTTCGCTTTGTTGATCGCGGTATCAATGTCCTTCCACGGGTCACCCCATTCGGCTTTGCGAGTGGGGTCGGCATTGACGAACGCTTTCAATTCGTTTTCGATCGCGTGCTTTTGCTTCATGGTGTTGGCGTCGAGCAGACCTTCGAGGATTCCCTTGAATGCCTTCCGTCCATTCTGCACGCCGTGTAGCAGGTCGGTGGCGATGCGGCGATGCTCTTCGCTTTCGTCCTGGAATTGGAAAATCTCGACTTCGAGTTGGTTGTACGCCGCGAGGATCATGGGCAACTCGACGTCGCGGAGCAATTCGAGGTGGGCGGCGGTGTTGATGCGCTGCGTGCGGTAAGGATGGCCCACGACAAAAACGAGATCGTCTTCAGCCACGCCGCCATCGCACCATTTCAAGTATGACTCGGTTTTAGCCGGCTTGTCGTTTTCATAAGCCCGAAAGAATGCGACATCGAGATTGAAACGGGGGTATCCAAAGTTGGAAATGTCGCCGCCAAAGAATGCGATCCCCTGTTCAGGAGCAAACACGAGGCGAACGTCGGTGTAAATCTTGTAGAGATATAGGTGATACTGGCGACCGCCGTAGAGCGTGACGATTTCGGGCCGGAGTTTCGTTTCCTCTGTCGCGGTTTTTTCAATTTGTGATTTGGCAGCGTCGCGGGCAGTCGCAGCGTCGGCGGAGGACATGCCGGGTTTGACGGCTGCGTGGATTTGTTCGGTCACGTCACGGATTTCGACAAGCGAGAATAATTCCTGCCCCTCGCATTTCAATTCGGCGTCTTGTGTTGCGGCGTAGAATCCATCCTTAAGATAGTCATGCTTGGAATCGCTGAGTTTTGCGATCGCCGTCGAGCCAACATGGTGGTTGGTCATGATCAAACCGTTAGGCGAAACAAACGACGCACTACCACCACGCCCAAAGCGCAGGCATGCCTTGCGAACATGGTCCACCCAGGCTTGCTCAGGTTTGAATCCGTAGGTCTCTTGCAGGTAATCGGTGGGCAGGCGATTGGGCAGCCACATGCCTTCGTCGCCGCGCGTGATCGCTGGATTGGTCATGGTCATAAATGCACTCAACAACAAAAGCCCCCAAGTTCGCATGGTTCGTCCTTTTCTTGACTTGATCGTGATCATTGGCTGGTTGTGACTTTGCAGATTCGTCTAGCCGACACAGGCTATCAGTTGAGAAGCGACCTGTCATCCGACCTCATCAATGGCAAATCATTTCAACGGGTGGTATGCTCCACATGCACTTACATTCGCATGAATGAACGATAATCTCAATCCCAGGAGTTGTTCGGATGAAAGAAAGTCCGCGTATCGTGGCATTTGCCGGAAGCACCCGTACAAAATCTTACAACAAGCGGTTGGTGAGAATTGCGGCGCGCGGGGCGACGCAGGCCGGGGCACAGGTCGAGATCGTTGATCTGCGTGATTTGAATCTACCTGTGTTTGACGAAGATGAGGAAGCGAAGAACGGACCGCCGGAGGGGGCGACCCGATTTAAGGCTGTTCTGAAATCATGCGATGGGATTCTTATCTCGTCGCCAGAATACAACAGTTCTCTGTCAGCCGCGCTCAAGAATGCGATCGATTGGGCAACCAGGCCGGCGGAAGGTGAAGCGCCGCTGGAGGCGTTTGCTGGCAAGACGGCTGTCATCATGAGCGCGTCACCCGGTGGGCTTGGCGGTCTCCGCGGGTTGGTTCATCTTCGAGCGATCCTGGGCAACATACGTGTTATTGTGTTGCCAGAGCAGCACGCCGTTGGGAGTGCTCATGAGGTTATCGGTGACGACGGGGAGATTGGTGACGACGAATTGCGATCCAAGATTGAAGGATTGGGCGCGCGATTGTGTGAGGTATGCAGCAAGCTAGGCCATTGAACGCCAAGCACTTAACGCCAAGCGTTGAACTTTGCGTCGATCAATCAACCGGACCGTTGCATGGAAGTTTGACAATCGAAGTAGAAAGAAGAGCACCATGAAAATTCTGATTGCCGTACTGGCATTGCTGCTTGGCGTAGCTGCATATGTGACGTTAACGGCACGAGACGTCGAGGACGATGTACCGACAGGGCAGGTGCAATCCAATATTCCGATTTGGCGGCAGCCGATTCCAGAAGGTGCCAAACTCGTTGAGTCGGGTCTGGCGAAGATCAATGTAAAGCCTGTGCGCCGCAACGAAGGAGATCGGTATAAGATAGATTTCCATGTGACCGAAGAGCATGGGTACATGGTCGATGGAATCACGGTGCAATTTTGGTATCGATTCAAGGATTCCGAAAGCGGCGACGTCATCGACGATCCACACAAGGTGAACTATTTTGTGAAGGGACGCCTCGGCTTTAACGAAACGCTTGTCGAATCGACGCCGTTGACCGATTTAGAGTTTGAGCATCTCGGGCGTGAAAGGTTGGGGGCGAGTACCGGTGAGAACTGGGGCACAAAAGTTGTCAAGTATGCGCGGGCCATGGAACCAACCCGAGATTGATGGTGGCGCAAACAATGACCCGCGTATACGGAACGCATACGCGGGTCGAGTGTGACGAAAGCAATTTGGCGTAATGCCATCGGCTTTTAATGCTGCCACGTAAGCCAATTGGCCTTATCGATCAGTTAAGTCTCAATCTACGAAACTACTTGCCTTCTTCTTTCGATTCTTCTTTTTTCGGCTTGTCTTCTTCTGGGCCAACGACTGAAGCCTTTTTGATCACCACAGCCACCTTCGGCGTGACCGCGCCAGGCGAGGGGTATTTTTCGTGGCGGATGCATTCGGTCGTGCGAATTTTCTCGACGATGTCCTGTCCTTCGACGACCATGCCGAACGCGGCATATCCGGGATTTCCGGCGGTGTAATTCAATCTGGCATTGTCCACAACATTGATGAAGAACTGGCTGGTCGCGGAGTCCGGATTCCCGGTGCGGGCCATCGCAATTGAATACTTGACGTTCTTAAGTCCGTTGTCCGACTCCAATTTGATGGGTGGCTTTAGGCCGTCGGTTTTCTTGTCAACGTCTTTGGTGAATCCGCCGCCCTGGATCATGAAGTTTGGGATGACGCGGTGGAAGATGGTTCCGTCGTAGTATCCGTCGTTGACGTACGCGAGGAAGTTCTTGACGGTGACGGGGGCCTTCTCTGCGTCGAGTTCGATCACCATGTCGCCGAGCGATGTGGTGAGCTTCACGCGCGGTTTGGCTGGGGCGTCCTCCGCCATGCTGGTCGATGGCAAGATGAACAGCGCAACCATTGCCATCACCAACTTCAGACTCATCAGTCGATTCATTTTCCGCGACTCCTTTTATCTTTGAGTGTTTCGCTTTACGTTGAGCAAATTGACCGCAACCACCCTGATGGGTTTGGATGCAGCGGTCCCTTGCCGGTCCATGTTCGAGCAGGAATCATACAAATGCAGTCCTCGCGCCGCAATTGAACCCCGTCAATACGTTTGACTCGCCTGCCGCCACCATGGATAGTACGCCAGCTAGAATTTGAATGTTGGCTGTACCCCATCGGATTACGAAGTGAGTCTGAACAAACCCATCTCATTGCTCAAGAACCGCAATTTCATCCTGCTGTGGTGTGCGTACTTCGTCAGTGCGATGGGCGACCATCTCTCGGAGATGGAAATATTGCGGATGCAGAATGCCCTCGGAGAGGGTGTGGACATCATTCCGCTTCAGGCCCGAATGATGTTTGTTTTCTTCGTGCCGTTCATCTTGTTCGGGCCGCTGATGGGTTTGCTGGCAGATCGATACCCGCGCCGCGGCCTGATGATCTTTGCCGACATTTCGCGAATCGCGTTGATGCTGTTCTTCGCAACGTTGATCGTCTTGCTTTCGCCGTATTCGCCGAATTGGGGGCCTTATCTTCCGTTGTTGTTTGTCGGAATATTTGCGGCAATGTTTTCGCCCGCGCGGTCGGCGATGTTGCCCACTTTGATCGATCAGGATCAATTGGTCGAGGCGAACGCATTGATTCGCGGTGTCGGCGTATTGGCCACAGTGATCTCTGCGATTCTGGGTGGATGGTTGGCAGACAACATGCCGGGCGTTGCATTCAAAGCCGACGCGGCCACCTTTGCAGCAAGCGCCATCCTCGTGTTCCTGATCATCGCTCCCAAAACCCAACGAACCCAGGACGCGCAGACGGAGCGGTTTGTTCCGCAGATTATCGGTGGCGTTCGATACGTGCTTGGACATCGTCGTGTGATGCAGTTGATCATTTTCGGCACCGTGTATTGGTTCAGTGCAGCCGGTCTCAACAGCATCGTGCCGGCGATCGTGAAGCACTCGTTCGGACTCAAGTCGTATCAAGACGTTTCGATGTTTCGGGCGTATCTCGTCGTTGGCATGGTGCTTGGTTCCGGTGTGCTATTTTTCTTGAAGGACGCCCTTCGCAGCGAGGTGGCGATCACTTGGTCGCTCATCGGCGCGGGGCTGGCTGGCATGGTGATGGCCGTCAGCACGATCTCGTGGTGGAATGACACGTTCGCATATTTCTTGGGCGCCGGTGGAATCATGGTGGCGGGCCTCTTTGGATCGGGTTTGATCACCAGTTATAACGCGCTGCTTCAGCGCATCGTTCCCGATCGATATCGCGGCCGCGTCTATGGCGTGCTCGATCTGTGTACAATGTCGGGCCTCTTGCTGGCGTGTGGGGTGCTTGGAATTCCAAGCTGGCCGAAGATTGACCGCTGGTGTGGGTTGATCGCCCTGGGTATTGGTCTATTGATGTTGGTTGTTGGACTGACGTCGCTGGTGATTCGTCATACCAATCAGGCTGATCCGATTGGACTGTCGATCACGCGTGGATTCAATGAGTTTTTCTGCCGATTCTGGTACAAACTCAAGCGCGTCGGTCCCTGTACCGTCCCACGAACCGGTCCCGTCATCATCACAGCCAACCACTCGTCGACGCCCGATCCGCTGATGATTTACGCGGAGTGTCATCATCGCCGGATCAGTTTCCTAGTTGCCAAAGAATACACCGGTATTCCCGTCGCACAGTGGTTCATCGGGTCGATCGATTGTATCCCGGTTAAGCGCGACGCCAACGATGCCAATTCGGCAAGGGAAGCACTGCGCCGATTAAAGAACGGCGACGCGTTGGGCATCTTTATTGAAGGCCGTATCCCCGATCCCGGCGAAGTCGCCGAACCGAAAAACGGAGTAGCGATGTTGGCCCTTCGATCGGGAGCCACGGTCATACCGGTCGGAATCAGCGGAACGGTATTCCGCGACGGCATAGCAGCCGGTTTTTTCGCCCCGCACCGAGCCACAATTCAATTTGGCGAGCCAGTCGACTTATCAGAATTCCCAAGCAAACCCTCATCAGAAGAGTTGGACGCCGCCACCAAGAAAATCCACGGCGCGATTCTAAAACTCGCTGATACTGGCTAGAAGTGCGTCGACGGTTTGAGATTTCGATTGAACCCGCACTGGTCGTCAGCGTATTAATAGACACTCTGGTTTCGAACCAAACAAGGCCCGTTGAGGCGTCGACACGATTTGATCAATCCGTATTGCTGTCTTCGATTGGTTGGTATGAAGATCCCAAATTACACGCCTGATTCTGCGAAACTGCGGTATTTTTGTATGTGGGCGGTTGTTTTTGTGTTCCCGATGAACGCGGCTTGCCAGGTGGATGGCGGGGCATTTGCTGGGACTGGTTCGGATGTGGTGGCCCGTTACTTTCATGCGGGTGGGCGGTTGTTGCATGGGCCGGTGATGATTAGCGGGGGGCTTAACCTTAGCATCTTTCCGCCGACGTTGATTTCGCGCGGCGACATTTCGTTTTACGATCCGGTGACCCAGACGTTCAGCGCCCAGTTTGATCCGCTCGATGGCAGTGGCCCGACGTTTCCGGCGCTGACTGATCCGCGCAGCAGTCACACGCAGACGACGCTGCACGATGGGCGCGTGCTGATCGCCGGTGGGCATATTAACGCGATGGGGACGAGTCCTGGTGTTGCGTTTGACGGCGTCGAGATTTTCGATCCGTGGACTGGGACGGTTTCGGTCGCCCCGAGCATGGCCGCTGTCCGTGCGATGCATACGGCGACGTTGCTGCCGGATGGTCGCGTGGTGGTGGCTGGTGCGTCTTCGTGGCAGATTTTTGATCCGGCAGACGACACCTGGTCGAGCAATTTTGCGATGCACGCATCGCGCACGGCCCACGCTGCGGTTCTGTTGACAGACCACGACGGGGTGGCTGGCGATGATCGTGTGCTGCTTGTTGGTGGGAATGGCTCGGCACCCGATAGCATGGAACTGTTGGACCCGCTTCTTGAAACCAGCACGCCGATGACGTCGCTGCTTTCGGTGGGCGTCGATGATCTTGCCGCGATTGCGTTGGCCGACGGGCGGGTGTTCGTCGTCGGCGGTCAGAATGCTTCTACCGGAAACACGGTGGCCAACACGTATCTCTTCGATCCGGTGGCCGACAATATCGTTGCGGGTCCGGATGTGCCCAATCGTGCGGGTGGCATCGCCGATCATCAGATCGTTCGGTTCGCCGATCAGGTGGCGATCTTCGGCGGCGAACAGCAGCAGGGCGGGGTCGATACCGTGCTGAACTATGCCGCGATTTTTGATGCTTCGACCGATCAATGGTTGGCCGACGGGATGATGATCAACCTGCACGATGATTTCGTTACCGTACCGCTAGGCGCGTGCGAGCTACTGATTGTCGGCGGGGGGATTCCGTTTCTCGGTCAGGAAATTCCGTCGGCGAACACCGAACTGTTCACGCTGAGCGATTCGGGGCAATGCACGCTGGGCGATCTCGACAACGACGGAGATGTCGATGCCGATGACTACGACCGATTCGCACCGTGTCTGAACGGACCCGACGCCACAAGCCAACCGGCAGAGTGTATACACCTGAATGCAGCCACGTCCGATTTCGACATGGACGGCGATGTCGATCTAACCGATTTCGCCACCTTCGCCGAGTCGTACGGCATGTAGGGTGCGTCCCGGACGCACCTGTTGTGCCTGAGATTTCACCATCTGGCTTAGCAGGTGCGGCGAACCACACCCTACAGTATCGCTTACATCGATACGGTGTTTCTTGCGATGATGCGTCTGAAACCGCAATTCCGCTTCTCGGTACAAGGATTTGTTTGGACAGTTGGAACCGATCCACCATTGAATACGTCTAATCGATTGTGCATCACATACCGTCAACATTTTGCATTTGGGCCGAACCATGAAAAAACCAATCAGTGTTTTGGACAAAGTGCGGGTGGCATCGCCGTGCCGTGAATCTTGGGCCCAGATGACCGGCGACGATCGTGTTCGACACTGCGAGCGCTGCGACCTCAACGTGTTTAACCTCTCCGATATGAATCGCGCCGATGCGGAAGAACTCATCCTTAACAGCGAGGGGCGATTGTGTGTTCGCTACCACGCCCGCGCCGACGGCACGATCATCACCCGCGACTGTCCGGTGGGACGCGGCCTGGTGCGCCGCCGCCTGAGATGGATCGCCGCTTGTATTGTGGGCGCGTTTAGCGCAATCGTTGGGACGGTGTTTGCGATAACCGGTGGAAGTGGATTCTTTAGAGTCGGTCAAATGAGAGAATTCAAAGCGTTCGCACCCATATGCGATCGCCTTTCACCACCGCCGGTTTACATCATTGCTGGTTCAATGTCCTTGGCGCCTATTCCAAACAATTCAGTTAATCAGAAACTTGCAGAATCCACCGAGCATGGAGGTTCAGGTGCGAGCTCAGAAGACTGAACGAATGAGTTGATTATTCAATCACCGTGAGAAGCTGGAATTAGATTCGATGATCCGTTTCACGGCAGGCTTTGGTGTAATACTTCTTGCCATCGTATCGATTGATGCGATTGGTGAACAACGGGAGATTATTCGGATACTTCCGGCAATTCTCTGGCGGTGGATTCTCTTGATCGTTGTCGCACCCAGTTTTATTGTGTTTTTTGCTGCACTCGTGGTGAATCTGTTCAGGCCGCTTCAGATGTTTAAACGAAAGGTGGTTGGTCTGTTTGGGCCGATGCGGTTTGGATTTCTGCTTGGGCTGATCGTCGCTTTGTTGATTCCGTTTGCGTTGGTTGGGTTGGGGCGATGGATCAGTGAGGCGTTTATTCCGGCGTTGGTCACGGCGGTTGTTTCGATACCGATGCTGACGCTTGTTGCCCGGCGGTGTTTGCCGGGGTATTGCGTTCGTTGTGGGTACGATATTCGCTGTTCGCTCGATGCAGACCGGTGTCCTGAATGTGGGACTCGTCCGATGGGGGCTTATTAGCAGGTGCGTCCGGGACGCACCCTACGTTTGACCAGATGTTGCTGCATCAATTAGTGCCCCGCATTCCGGGCACTTTGCGCTTTCTATTCCATGTAATAGGTATCCGCACGAAACACAACAACCACGACGCATTCTCTTGACTCGAAGCCTCGATCGATAAACCGGAAACGCCATAAGCACGACAAGGATTCCGCTGATGGTGTAGAACGTTGCGGCAATTGGCATGCTTATGCGTGTGACATCCAGAAGCATTGTGCTGATGTTCTGTTTCTTGAACAGATTTGACTTGACCGGGCCAAATGAGAGTTCAAGGAATTCAAGCCAACCTTCCTTCACCCGTAGCACATTATCGACTTTCGTGATCTCGCCATCAGACTCATAGGGGGAATTTGATTTTAATTGATTGTATTTGGATCGGGGCCTGCGGTCGGTATGAGTCTCATACAAACTTAGGCTAAGATGGTTAACACCCTCGTCCAAGTAGAGGTATTTCGTCGATGAGCCGACGACGAAGTACAGAAACGCAAACCAGCACCAGGCGCAAATCAGAACTATCAGAATAAGGCGACGCATATGTTGACTGTTGTACACGAGTCAAGGAACGTTCGCCAAATCCAGAGAGGTCGAGAATCTTAACAGGTGCGGCGAGCCGCACCCTACGCCCATTGGATTAGGTTTAGGTTGTATTGGTCGGAGACGTCAGGCATCTTTGGCAGAACCCTTACCGCGAAAGCGTGTTCGCCGCTTCGGTGGCAGGGGAGTTCGCCTATGAAGTGACCAATGCCGTCTCCGTTCTTGGATTCCAGCGACATGGTCACGACCTCGCCTTCCTCGATGGTGCCGTTGGCTGGTTTTGGACCGTGGTACAGTTGGACCGACACCTCATCGGGATTCACATCGCCGAGTCGCACCGACGCTTTAACCTTCATGTTTGAACCCACCTTCACGTCGCCGCCGTTGACCGCGTCGAACGATTCGATGGCCACGTTCTTCCATTGGTTGGCGATGCGTGTTTTCCACTCAGCCAATTGCTTGGCGGCTTCGAATTTCTCCTCGGTCAGGTGGATGCCATTTTTCATCGCGGGGACGTATAGCCGGTTGACGTATTCGCGAACCATGCGGGCGGCGCTGAATTGCGCGGTGCAGCTACGCATGGATTCCTTCATGCGGGCGATCCACTTGCGCGGCAGACCGTCGGCTGACCTGTCGTAGAATTCCGGGATGATCTCGCGCTCAAGCGTTTCGTAGATCGATTCGCTTTCGACCTGATCTTGATATTCGGCACTGTCGTAGATGCGATCGTCACCGATGGTCCAACCGTTGTGTCCCGCATACGCCTCCGCCCACCAACCGTCCAGCACCGAGAAGTTGATGCCGCCGTTTGGTGCGACCTTCATGCCGCTGGTGCCGCTGGCTTCGAGCGGTTTGGTTGGCGTGTTCATCCAGACGTCCACGCCTTGCACCAGGAAGCGGGCGATGGCCATGTTGTAGTTTTCGATGAAAACAAATCGCGAGTGCAGGTTCGAATTACGCGCGAACTGGACGAGTCGCTTGATCAGTTCCTTGCCGAGATTGTCGCGCGGATGGGCTTTGCCTGCGAAGACGAATTGTACGGGTCGGTCGGTACTCGAAATAATCTTGAGCAGTCGCTTCTCGTCGGTCAGCAGGAGCGTCGCGCGCTTATACGGGGCGAAACGCCTGGCGAACCCGATGGTCAGTGCCTCCGGATTGAGCAGTTCATCAGTCTCAGCCACCCTTGTCGGTGAGGCACCTCGGTTGATCGCCTGTTTGCGCAGGTGTGCCCTTGCAGCGACGACGAGTTGTTCGCGTCGGCGTTCGTGGGCGAGCCAAAGTTCGGCGTCGGGAATGTCGTCGACGAGGTTCCAAATGTCGCCATCGTCGGGGTTCTCTGTCCATGTGGG
>BQJS01000098.1 GCA_021604825.1 Phycisphaerae bacterium
GTGACCTCTGCGCACTGCTATCGTGACGACGTCCGGCGGGAAAGTCTGGGGGTCGTAGCTTGGCTAGCAACCCTGGACACCAATTGGCTTGCGCCGCAGTGCAAGTTGACACGTCGACTGGTTTATGGTCTCCAGCGGAAGAACGTCCTAATTCTCGCCCAGACATTTGGGCTTTCGTTCGCCACGTCTGTACTGAACTCCGCGTAATCTGACTCGCCTCGGCCATCGGCCTGATTTCGGTAATACATGGCACGAGTTTGGGAAGACTGTTCTCGTCCAGCCGATATTTCTTCGTCACTCCAGCTGGGAGCCCACACAACTCGATCATGCTTGATCCAATAGTGCGATCGACACGGCAAACTCCAGCTACCGATTGATGGTTCCAACGAAATGGCGCTTCCGTCGTAGATCAGGCGCCAATCCGTAGGCCCCAAAGGCGTTACGACTTCGCTGCCGCATCCGCAGCAACAAAGATGCGACACCGTATTGTATTCCATTGACACGTAAATAATGCCGTCATCGAGACGTTCAGGAATGAATTCGACGAATCGATGCCGCAAAGGGTCGTTGTTCACGCGACACGTTCGCCCTTCGTCAAGAGATTGACCTCTATGCCGTAGGTGAAATGGTACTCATTCGCAAAGTCCATATAAAAGCCAAGGTGTTGTTTCCATCGCATGACGGCCAAAGCGGCGTTCAGAGCATTGAGATCGGCAACCTGAATGTTGCGACTATAGAAATTGTCGTCGTCACCTTCCGCCGTCGAGATTCGGGACTTAACATGATCCCGCTTCTCCGATGAGCTAAGAGTAACCCGTATGATGCCACCCAGCCCACCTTCTGCCTCGTATATTCCCATCCCGACATCAATAAATGACCCTTGGAATTCGTGGAGGGAATCGATCAACATGCGTTTTGGGAGACCGTTGTCGACGCAAATGAAGACGAAGTCCATCGATCGCAGCATGTCAACATTTTGTATTTCAATGTTTTCCGCATGGGCAACCACGCCCCGATGCATGCGACTGTAGATTGCGGCAAAATAGTCCGCCTTCTTGGGTTTCTTTCGGAGCTGCTCAAGCGAAGGAGCGCCGGAGGCACGAAACGCATTGTGTGTCAAGAGATCGTCACCGTCGAAAATATGAATCTCGCGAACAGGCGTCTTCGCCAGCAAATCGAGCACGTACGATCCGGTTCCTCCGATGCCGACGATCGCAACTTTTTCGAGCCCAAGCTTGGCCGATAGCGCTTCGATACCCGCTCGTGTTGACGCTGTATCCTCATACTCGAATACCGATGAACCTCGAGCATCCGGCACAGGAGGAGAAAAAGTGCGCGGGGACGCTGACGGATCGATCACGGTGGCAGGCCCCGAGAGAATAGCACAGTAGTTGCGCGCCTTCGCATAGTAGCTTTCAAACGGCGTCTTCGGTTTCGCTGAAAATGTATGCCTTGCATTCACACCCGACGCGATGTCCGGAGGAGCGCCGCTATTTCGAAGTCCCTCAATTGGCGTCCCATCCGCATTACAGGGATAATCGCCCGCAAAATAGGCTACATGGTCGTCGGGTTTTGTAATCCTATCCCCGGCCATTGTGAGCTTCATTCCTAACGTGCCGCGCTTGACGGTCTTGTTCACATCCACATACGGCACCTCGTGGACGAGCAGGAAACCCGGCACTAGCTGAATGTTGAAGCCCTCGTTTCGGAGTTGAACGATGTCAGGACTATGAACGGTCTGTTTCGGTGACAAGAAACACCATCCCCTCTCGGAGTTTTACAGATTGTCCCTTGACCAAGTCGCCTTCGGGGTTCGGTCGCGGTCCATTGCTGTATTGGACTGTATAGACAACCGTCGGCTCCGTTCGGACTGGGATGAATGCCAGCGCGACAATCTCCATGAATGTAAGCCGTCGCTTATTTACCGTCTTCGGTCGACCATTGACGATGATTTGGATTTCGAGGACACACGTATTGCGTGTAATGAACACTGGTCCATCGAAGAAGTTCACTGTTTCGCCATCCTCGATGGGATCATCGTGTGGCGATTCCAAATCACGACAGATCTCGGCGTCCTCTGGTAGGGAGAATAATCCACGTAAGGTCGCGCCCGTTTGCCGTGGCTGCACGGTAACTTCCCATCGGTCATCAACCACGAACGCGAGTTTCGGCCGCGCCGAGCACGGAATCTCGTGTCCAGTTTCGCAACCGCGCTCGACACGAAAAACGTTGCCTTTCCCGAGATCGACGAGAGCGTCTTGATTGAAGCCCAGATCGTTTGGACCATCAAAGTCCCGCACGAGTACGCCGCCAGGCTCGGTACCTGCCTGATGGAGCACCTCTTTTGCCTTCAGCCGGCGCCGCGGCATCGGCGCCAAGCGGTCTCCTACCAAGGCGGCCCATTTGGCTTCCGCCTCCGGAGCGCCGGATTTCGAATTGTTATGGCTTTTTCTTGTCGTTAGCATGTTTTTTCTCCTTGGGCTTTCGGATACTGGTCTGCCCCTCACCTCTTAGGGCTGACAACCAAGGCTCATTTGGGAAGAATTCTGAGTTTCTTTCCGAACTGAAGGGGCCTTACCAGCCTTAGTATGCGGGGAGCACTGGAGACCACATGGACCTCAAAGCGCTTCAGGACTTCCGTTCTCACGATTGGGCAGACATTGCGAGCAAGTTGCTCACCGCTGCGCCCGTCTTGGCAACCCGATATGGCTGGAATCGCAACAGCATACTTCCTAAGGGCAAAACCCTTGAGGACGTGGTCGAGGAAGCGATCGCTGATATCTGGGAGAATCCCGACCGTCGAAACCCAGAGATCTCCGTGGTCACTCAACTTAAGGGCATTGTCAGGCACAAACTGTGGAATCTGTCACAAAACTCTGACGGACGCGTTGCACGATCAGATCTTGATGATCATCCTGACAAGTCGAGTGCGCCAGAAGCGACGACCGATTTGCGAGACGAATTCGAGCACGTCATTGATCTTCTAATGGCACATCCAAAGGTCTCAAGGAGCCCCGACCTTGAGCTGTTGGTTGTCGCATTAGGAGCCGGCATCACTGATGTGCCGGAATTGGCACAGGAGTGTGGTGTGCCTGCCTCGCGCATCTATCAATTGCAGAGGGAGCTCCGTGCTATTTACCCAAGTATCGCACGTCGGCTCAATGTTGAGGAGGTGACGCATGAATGAACCAAACAAGCGCCTCGATGCTCTGGAGTCATTCCTGAGCGAAAACGAATCCGAATCCAAGGCCGACTCGCGATCGGAATTGCGCCGGCAAGGCGTCGAAGTTGACGAGTTTCTAGACCGAGTAAGAAAGATCGTTCAAGAAGGGTATCAGGAGCGACTCCGGGAGGCCGCTGCGACTGATGCTGAGCCTCGTTTGCCTGGCTTCTTACAAAATGTCAAGACTATGTCGCGCGATGCAATGCTTGACATCTTCCAACGGCTGCAGATCGGTGAATTCGGAAGCGAATACCAACAGTTAGCGCTTGCGCGATGTCGCAACAAGGACGCTCAGGATACAACTGACGAAGAACTAAGGTCTTGGCTTGACGACATCGGCGATGTTGTGGGCGACCCTGAATGATGGCGCGCGGCGATAAGTTCCTGTACGACCTTCGAATGCGAGAGTGTCGCACTGCTGCACGAAAGATCCTGACGAGATTTCATGTTGAAACGCCCGACGCCATTGACCTGGAGACGATCGCCTGGCACGTCGGCAAGCTCAGAGTGAAGGAAGGAGGCCTCACCGGTGCCGAAGGCCGCCTGATTGCAACTTCATCCCGGGGCGGTGTCATCCGTGTCGCCCTCATGTCCAAACTGGGCCGTCGGCGATTCACCATTGCTCATGAGATTGGGCACTTCGTGCTTCATCAAAGCAACGTCATTGACCGAACGATCGATAAGCACGACTTAACTGTCTGGACATCTGCATCAGAAGAGGCAGAGGCAAATTGCTTTGCGGCCGAACTCTTGATGCCCGAGTATTTGATGAAGCCGTTATGCAATGAGTGTCCAAGTATTGAGTTCATCGACAAGATGTCGAAGACCTTCAAAACGAGCGTAATGGCAACCATGTTCCAATATTGGGAGTACACAAACGAGCCAATAGCGGTAGTGCTGAGCGACGGATGGGACATGCGGGGATTCCGCCCCTTCAAAGAAAGCTGGCCCAGAATTCGATTCGGGAAAAGTCCATCCACATTCTGCAGCTGGACAACGCTTGAGTGGCAACTCTGTTGATAGCGGACGGATGGTACTGAGTCCGGCATATGCCTGGTTGGAAGGATTTGAAGACAATAGTGACGCGGAGCTAATGGAAGATAGTCGGTATCTCGAATACTACGACCGAACTGTTACACTACTCTGGATCGATGATGAACTCTAGGCAGTAGTGCCGTAACGCGCAACGAATCCGTCACCGATTTGTGAACTTTCGGTTGTTCGCATTCAAGTTGCATCGCAAATACGACGTCCAGCTCACCCAGCTGGACGTCTTGTCAATTGACGCGCAGTTGGCGGTCGTCTTCGCATGGAGACACGTACGTCACTGCCATTTGAGGCGACTTCGGAATTCGACGTGTATTCGTTCTTGCCGGGATAATTGTAGTTTTGAGGGCGGCGAAATGCGGCGGTCGCCTTCCAAGTGCTCGGTCACAAAAAGCATCGATTTTCCATTGACGGAGAACGCATCGAACAGGAATCGACAGATCACGCTTTTTTGAAACGAAGTGACGCACCATGACACGACTGACGACTGGATCGTTACGCACGACTGGCCAATCCTGTGGCGCGAGAAAATGCATTGCCCAAACTGATACCAATAGAATAGGAGTTCAGAATTCGAGAATCGGCCATGTAATGAACGGTCAGGGCTTTGATTTCTCAGTCGGTTTTCGCGGGACAATTTTGCTCTTCCTTGTGGGACTGTCCACACCCACATCTCTTTCTCGTCGTTCTGTGTTTTCGCCGAGGAGGCGCATCCATCGACTCGCGAGGCATTTTCCAACCAGTTGTGCAAAGTCTTTCAGTGACTTGTTCATTCTGATCTCCTCTCAATACAAAAAAAGCCCGGCGGTTTGCCGGGCAAGAACCTCTTGAACGTGCTGTGTTGGTGCATTGATCCGCGCTAGCTAGGCGGCGTCGTGATTCTTGTCGTGCTCGGTCCAGCGTTTCCAGGCCGTCCAGGCATTTCCAGGACTCATGTTTAGGATTCTGCCGATTTCATTCCATGCAACGCCCTCCTCTCGCAGCGAGACGATTTGTGGAGCAACTTGATCCATTCGCGATGGACCGCCGACCGTAATCGTAAAATCTGGCGACTCCTGTCCATCCGGATCGTCAACACAATTCAGCGACTGCAAGATGCTCGGGCTCACCGCATCTCCAAGCAGATTGGTTACCGATCTGAACGCATCGATTCTGAATCTAAGCTCCATATATCCGCGTTTCTTGCCGGCGATTCTTATTTCGTGAGCGGTGATTTTCCCAACCAGTTGACGCAGCATCAACGCGGCGTTTTCTGGAAATTCTTGAAGCAACGAGACCTGATCGGCAAGTTGAGTACGAATCCAGTTGTCATCCGGCATCGCAATGGGTTTGTTCAGAGAATTCTCGCGATCTTTGATTTGCTCACGAAGAGACGCAGCTTCGCGCTCCAATTGCCCCATGCGTTGTACAATTGAAGAGCTCTGATCCAGTCCTTGTTCCACGGCATTGACAAGATTCGCGATTCCTTTTTGTATTTGCGCCAACCTCTTCTGATCGGCGATTAAGGCCGCTGGGATTTGGCTTGACGCCCGGTCCACCTCGTTCCGCATCGTATCGATTGCCGATGTCATCCAGTCAGGAATCGACTGAAAGATGTTTCCAATCGAAGTGATGATCTTCTTCTCGGCAATGTCGATGCGCACCCGCGTGGCCACATCACATACACCATTGCGGTGATTCGAGCAGCCGAAGTAACGATACTTCCCAGACAACTGTGCAGTCATGCGTGCGCCGCACTTTCCACACCAAATCAAGCCATTCAGCAATCCCGCAGGATACACTTCGGTGTGGTGAACCCTGGCCGCTCGAGGTTTTTGACCCGGCTTCTTGCCATAAATTTGAAGCAGCTCAGCAAGAATTGCTTGGGCTTTTTTCCAGGTCGCGTCGTCAATAATCCGCAATTCTGGTCGGCGCGTAGCCACCATCTGATCTCGTTTCGCTGGGACTTGTCGCTTTCGACCATTTGAATCTCGGACTGATACAGTCTTACCCCAATGCCATTCACCGATGTGTTTCGTGTTCCCGAGAATCTTGCGAACATGTTGGTGTCCCCAATCTGGCGTCGTGCATCTCGGACCTTTGGCGACCTTCCTGTCGTTTAGTCTGCCAGCGATCTTGCCCATTGAGATTCCAGCGATGAACCACTGGAAGATTGAACGCACAATCTTAGCCTCAGGTTCGTAGATCACAATGTTCTTCTTGGGCTTGGGGCCACGGGCCGCCAACAGTTCTGCCCAGTTGGACTCTACGTACTCGGAACGAAATCCAAAACAGAAATCACCTGCCGAGCCATTGCCATCAAGTACACGCCCTTTCTGCCCTCGACGCACACGGCGGGCAAGTTCGCGTATGGTCGTCGAATTGTGTAACTCCATTACCTTGACTTTGAGTTCCCAGCCTTCCTGATTAGTATCAATACCTTCCCCTGTAGAGATGAATCGCCCGCCATGAAACACCACGTCACTGATTAGCGAGAATGCTTGGTCGGCACGACTGAAACGGCCCTGATCGTCAACGGCCAGCACATTCACTTGTCCCATACGAACCCAGCCCATCAACTCAGCGAATACGTCGCGGTAGTTCTTAGTACCGGATTCGGCTTCGTCTCTCAGGACTCTCAGGTTGGTTAAGGGAACGCCAAGCCGTTTTAGGGCAGCTCTAACCTCTCGCTCCTGATCGTCGCAGCTCTCTGTTCGCTGCATGTCTGAACTGAATCGCGTCAGAATCACATCGGACTTGTCCATCTTAGACCTCTTCTTGGCGACCGGCTGCGGTCAGCCATCAAGAGGGCGATTGAGGCTCATGTGTTTAGAATTCAGGTGCGTGCCAGTTCATTTTTTCTTTGTATACAGACCAGGCTGCACATGCTTCAAGACCATATCTCCAGTAAATTCAATGACTTGCGGAAAAAGGCTTCGCACCAACCTCAACCCACTGATTTCGTTCAGAAAGGTGCAAGGCCAGTCGCCGCTATTCTCTTAAGCATAGTCCACAACAGTATTTACGTTCATTCCTGCAGCCTCGTCCAGATCGAAAATCGGCCGAAAACTCGGCACTGCGTCATTCCTGCGTCAGATTCTATTCTGTTTTGAATCGTGATTTGTTATAGATCCAGTCAGGGATGGTTGGCTAACAGTCCGCGGTGGAAAGCCGTTCGTCCCCACGCCGTTGACTGTGAAGCCGTTCGTGCAGACTTCGTTCATGCAATCGTCGATGTCGTCCGGATCGACATCGCCCGTGTGGCCGAGGCCCATCGAGAAGTAATCGTGCGGATCGCGACGCCAGTCCGACGGGGCGTACTTCCGGTCGCAGTCATACACCGCTGCCAACTCGATGATCTGTTTAGTCAAAGGTTCTTCATCGTCACGCACCTGTGGCAAGTACGCTGTGTCGCTCGCGACTGTCGAAGCACTTGGCAAGCCCGCCGTTCGGAAACTCTTAATCGATCCATCGCCTGATCGACTGCCATCCGCTTCCGCTGCGGGCTCAGAAATTTGGGTTAGCCGCCTCCCGAAGAATCGCCTTGTCCAGTTCCGCATCCACAAGCAGTCGCTTCAAACGCGTGTTCTCGCGTTCCAATTCCTTGAGTCGCTTCGCCTGATCGGTCTTCAGGCCACCGTACTCCTTACGCCAGCGGTAATACGTCTGGTCTGTCACCCCGATCTGCTTGCAAGCCTGCGAAATAGTCTTGCCCTGCGCGATCAGAACTTCTGCTTCACGCAACTTGTGAATGATCTGCTCCGTCGAATAGCGAATCCTGCCCATGAACAATCCTCCTCAATTAAAACCAAAATACTAACCCAACGGGTGGATCAGTTTGAGGGGGTAAGGCCAATCTCTTAAAACTTGATCGCTTGAGCCGTTTTCTTTTCTTGATCCGCGCACCGAAAATCTCTGGATTGGACTCCACAGTGATTCGGGCAAGAGTACGTATGTAGTATCAATTCCAGAATCGGAGTCCTTTCTATTCTGCAGCATAACAGATTAATCATTCATGGGTCTTCCGAACCAAGGTCCGCATCTATCGCTGAAAGCCGAGCCTCAATTTCCGAAAGTTTGTTCGGACTATTCATTGCCTCAGTTTCGTATAGGCGTTTGAGGCCTCGCAATGTATTGACGATAAATGGATGACCGGCCGGAAGCGACACGTCAAATATTGCAAGCGCACTCAATGCCAGCTGTTCGGCTTCTTTGTAGTTGCCATGTTCGCCTGTATCACGAAGAGCGAATGCCAACTGCGCCTGCGCGAGCGCAAGCAGCGGGTGCTGTGCAGGGCGAATTTCACGAGCAAGGGCAAGGCTTTCCCGAAAGACTTCTATGGATTCATCAATTCTGTCTTGAGCGCGCAAAACGCTTGCAAGATTGTTCAAGCTGCTCTGCAGATCTGGGTGCTTGTTTCCAAGCGTCCTCCTTCGTACCACGAGAATCTGCCGGTGCAATGATTCCGACTCCTCATAGCGCCCCATTTTTTCTAGGACGGCTGCGAGCCCATTGCTCGCAGAAAGTGTAAGTTGATGATCAGGACCGTAAATGCGACTGGCTTCCGCAAGCGCTTGGTGAAAGACTGACTCAGCTTCTTCAAATTCTCCTTGCTCCTTAAGCGCAATCGCCAAGTTAAGACGTTTGACAGGCAAGTCGGGATTATTTGGTTCGGATTTGAACTGTGCGATTCCTTCTCTGAATAAGGTCTCTGCTTCAGCGAACGTACCACTTTTGATGTGGTACGCTGCTAGCGTGTTTCGAATATTGAAGTAGAGTGGGATGTTTTGTGGTTTGGCGGGTTCAATAATTGCCAGAGCCTCGTTGATATTTTCCTTGGCTCGGCCTAGGTTTCCTGTGTCCAAAAGCACCATTGCCAATTGGTTTAAGCTGGCGGCCAAATCGACGTCATCTGGTATGAGTAATTCTCGACGCACTTCTATTGCATTGTTTAACAGTATTTCAGCTTCGTCGTAGCGCCCCTGGTGATCACGCAAAACACCCAAGCGACAGAATGATTCCGCCAATTCGGCACTTGGACCATCATTCGCAGAACGTTCAATCTCGAGGGCCTGTACCAAGTGTTGTTCGGCTGAATCATTGATTCCTAAATTCATATAGGTTTGCCCGATTGTCCTGTGCACGGATGCCTCTACTTTAGGCTGGCCGGACAGCTCCGTCTGCACCTTCCCCGATGCACGATCGAGGACGTCGCGCAAGATGCCTACGTCACGTCCCTGTGCGTGCTTGGGGTCAATCGTAGCCAACATTTCGGTCAAGAATCTGTTGATGGCTTCTGAAGTTTCAGTTTGTGATTGAGCAACTCTTCGCTGTTTGGCTTCGCGTGCTGCAAAAACTGCCGTTGAGATGACGCCGGCAACCAAGACGCTCGCAACAACTGCGACAGCTGTCACAAGGTTCTTATTGCGTCTGGTAAACTTTCGTATTCGGTATCTGATGCTTGGCGGACCGGCCAACACGGGTTCGTCAGCCAAGTGTCTTTGAATATCGAGCACGAGTGCGTGGACGGTTTCGTAACGACGCATTCGATCCTTTTCCAAACACTTCATGACGATCCAATCAAGATCGCCTTGCACTTGCTTGGTCAGAATGCGCGGCTGCGTGCATCGTTTGTCAGCGATCGCGTTCAAACTGTCTCCAAGACTGCTAAGTCTGGTGCTTGGTTTGGGTGGCTCAACTTCTCGAATGACTCGCTGGAGTTCTGAGTATCCTGCGTGTTGCAGAGAGTCGTCACTGAAAGGGCGCGAGCCGACCAATAGCTCATAGAGAAGAATTCCCAGAGAGTAAATGTCGACGCGTGTGTCCACGTCGCCCGTGGATATATTTGCCTGCTCCGGACTCATGTAGCCCGGTGTGCCAATAAGCTGACCTTGCTCGGTAATGATGGATTGCTCGTGAAAGCGCGGCTTGGTCGCCTTGGCAACTCCGAAGTCGATGACTTTCGGTATCGGTTTGTCGTCCAACTGCGTGACCAAAACGTTGGATGGTTTAATGTCTCTGTGAATAATCCCCTTCTGATGAGCGTGTTGGATTGCTTGACAAGTGTCGACGAATAAATCGAGTCGATCCTTTGTCGCCATGCTATGCTCGTCACAAAAGTTAGTGATGGGTATGCCTTCAACAAACTCCATGACGAAGTAAGGACGGCCTTCGTCGCTTGCGCCAGCATCAAATACCTTTGCAACGTTGAGATGGTTCATCATCGCTAGCGCTCCCCGCTCTGTATCAAAGCGGGCAACCACTTGCTTGGTGTCCATCCCCTGCTTGATAACTTTTAGGGCGACGCGACGATGAACCGGACTGGATTGCTCAGCCAGGTACACAACGCCCATCCCGCCCTCACCCAGCTTGGACAAAACTCGATAGGGCCCAATCTGGCCAGGGTTGTTTTCCAAATTCTCTGATTGCGTCGCGAGCGACTCCAACGCATCGGAGAGCGCCTGGCTGTCCGCGATTGGCGCGTTTACAAGCCTTTCGGCGAACGGTCGGGCCGCGAGCAGTGATTCAACTTCAGCCCGCACAGCAGAATCATTGCAAGTTGAATCCAGTAGAGTTTTGCACTCCTCTGCAGTCACTTTCAGGGCATTCTCGAACAATCGTTCGACCTCTTGCTGTTGTTGATGGGTCAATTCATTCACACGCTTGAATCTCCCGGGCCAACCAAACTCGCGCGTACTCCCAGTCTCTCTTGACTGTCGCCAAAGATACGCCGAGATTCTCCGCGATTTGGCTCATTTCAATTCCGGCAAAAAATCGCTGCTCCACAACCTTGGCTTTGCGAGAATCGCGCGAGGCTAACTTGTACAAAGCCTCGTCCAACGCAATCAGATCGATTTCCTGCCCTTGATCCGCAGCCATTTGATCTTCCAATGGAACGCGCTTGGCGCCACCGCCCCGCTTAGCCGCCACGCGTTTTTGAGCGTGATTGACCAAAATGCGGCGCATTGCCATGGCTGCAACAGCGAGGAAATGACCACGCGATTGAAATCCGACTTCCTTCTGATTGATCATCTTAAGAAAGGCTTCGTTAACCAATGCAGTCGGTTGAAGGGTGTGCCCCCGCCGTTCTTTATTCATCCGGCGGGCCGCCAATGAGCGCAGTTCCTCGAATAACAGGGTCATTAGTTTGTCCGCAGCTCCGGATTCACCTGCTTGCATTCGTTCCAAAAGTCGGGTTGCGTCCGCGGAATCGGCCATATGCAAGATTATCTCAGATTTCATGAGCCGTGCGAACAACCGTTTCGGCGTAAGTCAGTGAAACCGACCCCGAAACGCGTTTTTAGCTCGAAACGCCGGGATCGCACCATCGATTGATGCAAATTAGGAGACTCATCTGATGAATATCAAGTTTCTTATGCTGTCCAATAAAACCATTATTCCGCTTATGGCTCTTGCTTCGCTTGGATCTGAACCCATTTCAGCTGCCGCGCAAAGTTTTGATGGTTGCGCTGGATCATATGAAGGTATGCAAGTGTGCGTAGACACAGGTATTGGCCCGAATTTGATCGTTGAGGCAGAGATTCTGCCTGACGGCCGCGGCTGTATTACTAGGTTCGGTTCTGGCTCATTTCGAATTCTCGATAGTGGTGTTGTTGAACCGATCGCGCATGAAGATGGCGTCTCAACATTGCCCATTCTGGGCTGCCAAGCCACCGGATTCCTCGTTTCAGGTACGTTTGATTTTGATACTTGCACGCTTCATCTTACTGAGGAAGAACTACCCAACAACCTTTGCAGCCGATCTTATGTCTTGACGCCAGTTGGAGGTGTGCCGGGACCGCCTCCCGAGGAAGAAGAAGACGAATGTACGGAGAACACCTTCTTCTGGGATGGAGCGGGCGGTGGCATTTTCAGCGACGACTCCAAATGGCTTGATGGTGAAGCCCCTACTGTTAACAGTTCGACCACTTTTGAAGGCAGGCTTGTCGATGACGGAACCGTCACTTTGAATCGAGACACGACCCTTGACTCAATCCTCGTCGCAGATGATTCAATCGTTTTGGACTTGAACCTGTTTTCTTTGGATCTGGAAGGAGAGACCGGTTGTTTCACCGCTATGGAAATTGGTGACGCCAATGATTCTTCTCTAAGAATCGTAGGAATATCCAATGTCACATCGAAGTCGCTGCGAGTCGGCGTAAAATCCGGTCAGTCAGGTGAACTGGAAATTCATAATTCGAGTCTAGTTGATATTCCCGTGGGTGAGTGCGTGATCGGTTCAGAAGGCTCAGGAAGCGTTGATGCATCCGACGGTGGCGATTTGCATTGTCAGCGTTTGGTCGTTGGTGAGAAGTCTGGTTCTCAGGGCATGGTCAACGTTTCAGGCGATACGTCGACCCTCGTTTTGGAGAATCTTTCAATCGGAAAGGAAGTCGGATCATCGGGGTCAATCACACTAGATGATGCCGGAAAAGTGGAATTTGGTTCGGCGGAAATCGCGGACGCAGGAACAGCAACTCTTGTGATGAGCAATGGCAGTGTGGCAACGCACACTGATCCGAGCAAGACAAACTCGGCCGTGAAGCTCGCATTGGCCCCCGGATCAGATGGAATCGTCATTGTCGAAGGCCAAGATACCCGCTTGACGACTGGCCAATTTGAAATCGGCGTAGACGGGACAGGTGACCTTTTCATCCAGGACCAAGCATTCGTCTCATCGACCGTTGCACTGGTCGGCGCATTATCCCAAGGCGTTGGCCAAGTAGCAGTTACTGATGGCGGTACTTGGGAAGTGGAGCGAGCGATATTTGTTGGTACGCTGGGAGACGGCACCGTTGGCGCCGCTCCAGGAAGCAAAATTATCACGCCGCGATTTGTGCTAGGTCCAAAGGGCAGACTTGAGGTGTTGGATGTGGACATCCGCGGGCCATCTGGTATTGGCGCGAAAACTGCGCCATTCAGAAATCGTGTCATTGTCGGTACAAGGCCTGGACTCACTACAGAATCTTTGGTTTTGGAAAACGGTGCTGAGTTGGTCACGGAGTCGGTCACACTTGGTCCCGGAGGTCAACTGGCGGGAGACGGCACACTTGACTTTGACTTAAGAAATCCGGGCGATCTCTCGCCGGGTCTCGACGAGTGCACAGCGGGCAAGTTTGTCATCAATGGCGATTACATCCAGGAAGAAACTGGCCAATTGCACATCAAACTCGGAGGCCGTGTTCAAGGCACCAGTCACGATCTGCTCGCAGTCAATGGCAAGACCACACTGTCCGGCACGTTGAAAATTAGCGCCGTCGAGAATTTCAGACCGCAATCTGGCGATGTATTTGAAATCGTCATTGCCGAATCCATCGCCGGTAAGTTTGCGACCATCGACGGGAGCGGCGAATATGAAATTGAATACGGACGAGAGAGAGTCAGATTAAAGGTGCTTTCGTCGCCATCTGAAGTCGCAGAAACGTGTTCAATTACGGGTAACGACAACGAATCAAATACAACTCTGGATGAGGAGAGTCAGGAGAATGCAGGATTCTGTGGCATTGGCGTCTTGACAATTATGCCGCTTGCAATGTGTTGCCTGTTGCTATTTCATCGATTCGACTCGGGGAAGATACGTCGTCGTTAGTGGCATGAATGTCGGTTCCATTTGCAACACTCCGGTCCCTATCATTCCAAGAGTTTTGTAGAGGTAAATCGAATGCTGAACGGTAGTGATGACGAAGCAAACCACCTAAGAATTGTCTACAGCGGGTTGCATCCGGATCAGGCTCAGCTTGGGAAGTTGCTTTTCGTGACGTTCCGGGACGCGCGTCTGAGCTGTGAACTAGTCGCTCTCCAGACGCGCCGGTGCGCCCTAGATTGCCGCGATCTGCCGCATTTTGCCGCGTTCAATCTTCGATATTTGTGATATTGGGCTAGATATGCAGTTTGGGTTGGGGTTCATAGCCCGCAGGTCACTGGTTCGAACCCAGTCGCCGCTAGTATAAGCCCTTGTAAGCACATGGCTTACGAGGGCGTTTCTTATTTTACTCTCTATTTGAAGTGTTCGCCGCCGTCTGACCATGTTCTCTCGCCGTAACCACCTATTCAGAAATCACTTACGAAACAACGCTCAGAATGCGTTGCGCTTTCCGCTGAATCTGAGAGGGTTTGGGTGCGTGGGGAAATAGGATAGGCGGATGGAAAAGAATTCTACCGAGCATGTTCTTGCGATAGTCAAGGCCGGTGTGTCAGGCATCCCGTATCTGGGTGGGCCGATAGCCAGTTTGATTGGCGATTAAATTCCGAACGCAACACAGAGGTCAATCGAATCAACACTCAATCACCCGCAATCTGAGCTTGAAAGGCTCAAGGACAGAATCGATTTTAGCGTCATCGAGAAGGATGAGTTTTTGGAGTTGTTCAAGGACTGCTGGCTGACTGTTGTTCGGACACAAAAGGAAAACAAACTGCGGGCTGTGGCCAAGATAATCGCCAATTCATTGCTCCGTCCCGGTGATGCTGAAGAATTGGAATTCACCGAGTTGGATTTCTTCAGCCGTTGCGTTGATTCGTTGCCGATTGGAGCAATAGACGTGGTTGGACAGGTCGCGAGAATCGCCCAATCGCGAGAAGCAAAGAACTTCAGAAAATCAAATGTTCAGTTGGACTTCGGCGAGCTACACCAACGTGTGAAAGAAAAGCCTGATTTCCTGATGGTATTATGTGAAGAACTCAACTCATTCCACCTAATTCACCTGACAAGTGCCCCCACCGTTCGCACACCGAATTACGGAAACTATTCCTTAGAAATACCACCCATTGGCGTTAGGTTTGTCACTCACATTCTGGAGTCCGGTTATAGCCTACCCAAGCGGAAAAAGCTCTCTGCGCGCAGCCCTTGAATCTCTTCCTATGCATCATGGCAAGATCGCCCATTGAGAATGAATGATCATTCCGCGCGCATGTCGCACCGCCACTGCGCCTAATCTGATGTCGCCAGAACATCATTCATCATGAATGTTGACTTACCATCTGCGGTTGCTGACTCCAATCACGATTCACGCAACGGAATGAGCGATTCGACCGCGCGGTCGAACCGTGTGGGAAACGTGCGCGCACTTTTTTTGAGGAGCAATTGAATGAAAAACACATTAATGAGTACGACTGCTATTTTCTTCATCACCACAGCATCCGCACTTGCGGCGCTGCCGGAAGATCACACCGCAACCTATTACATTCGAGTTGACCCTGCGGACGAGCAGAGCGATGTCATGTTTCAAGTTGACCTCGATCTGAAAGCGGTCAGCAGCGAGAGTGGCGTGGTCAAGTGGGAGGTATCCACGGCGCGGTTCGCAGAAATTGACAACGGAGTCGAGCTCAGTTCGTGGACGAAAGTAGCGCCGACGGTGACGACGCCCGATGGGTATTGGCACGTTGCTCACGTCGATCCGGAGAAACCCGAAGCAGACGAATTCACTGCTCTTCCAACTCTCAACGGTACCGCCGACGCCGACGTGAGCGGTGATGATCTTGACTACGAATTGGCAACAGGGGCGCTCACCAGAGCAGAAGCTGCTATGTACAGCGGCAATGTGGCTGGCATGACGTACGAATTCAAGAAAATCAACGACCCAGAGCCGGTCGTGGAGGGTGAAGATGAGCCGGAGGAAGCCGAAGTGCTTCCTAGTAGTACTTGATGGGCTATCTTAAGCTCCGTGTCAAGATTGACCGGTTTCTTTGAATTATGCGGAGATAGCGATCAAGGAACTCAGGCTTGACATTGATTGACAATAGCCGATCTTCAGCAGAACGTAGGAGCGAGCGCGCTTGCTCGTCATTAGCGGGCGTATTATGCCGAATGTGCCAGGCCGCAAGGTTGATCTCTGAAACGCAGAGCGTAATCGCGCGGTCCGGTGCATTTGGCTGCCTTTCCAAGAGTTCGTCATAGATGTCATGGGCAGCCAAGAGGTATCCCTTGGCGTCGGCGTGCCTGCCCATTCGCTGCAAGCAAGATCCGACTGCATCGTTGGCTGTCGCCAACTCAACATACAAGTCTAGCTTGTTCGATTTGGCTCCAATTAACATCGTCCGTATATCCAGTGAAGCCAGTGCATCCTTCAACGCAGGCGCCGCGGAGCCGGATTTGCAGTGAATTCGAGATCGCTCCTCCAGCGCCGAGCCGAGGCTTCGTCGCGACTGGTCGCCGCCCGGAATCGCTGATTGATATGCCCTGGCCCGGGCTATCGATTGAGTAATAATATCCATAGCGCGATTCAAGTCTCCAGATTGCCGGAGTACCCACGCAAGCCTTTTCTCCGCGCTTAATGAATCATTTCTGTAGTTGATGTCTCCTGCGTCGATGCTGCACAAGTACGCGCCTGCGGCAACGGCTGTACGAGCCTGCGTAATCGCTGAATCAAATTCTCCTAAGGCGCCGAGGACAAAGCCCAATTTCATTGATGTCTGCATGTGCTCGTGTTTGATACGAACGTCGAATGGCCGGCTCTTCAACAGCTGATCACGCAATTGGAGCGATTTGTCCAGCAACTCTCTTGACCGAGTCAAATCGCCCAACTTGATACGTATGTCACCGGCCCATTCGAGCGCTCTGGCGTGCAATTGCACATGAGCGATTCGTCCCTTAAACATTGATAAAGACTCATCAATGAACTCACCGGCGCGAATGTGCTCGCCATGGAGGTAGTTGAAGCGCGCCATGTCGACGAGTACATGGGCGAGTTCGATCGTTCCCTCGGAATCTTTTG
>BQJS01000099.1 GCA_021604825.1 Phycisphaerae bacterium
GAGCGACTTGTTGTCTCGCACCACGGTGACATTGCGCGTCATCGTGTCACCCAGTTCATCGTGCAGGGTACGCGGGTTTTCCGAACCGTTCATCTTAGCCACTGCGTTGTGACGTTCGGTTTCTTTTTTCTTGGCACCATCGATCAACGACGATGGAATCGCGTCAGCATTCGCACCAACATGGTTGGCTACACAGGGCGCGACGAATAGGCCCGTGAATATGCAGCTCAGCAGCGAATTCGCACCGAGTCGGTTGGCGCCGTGGTATTGGTAGTCAGCTTCGCCGATCGCATAAAGACCGGGCACATTGGTCATGTGATTCTTTGGTTCATTTTCGACCAGTCCGCCGGTTTTTTCGTTCTTGACGTAATCCGCCCACAGACCGCCCATCGAATAGTGGATCGCCGGGAAAATCTTCATCGGGACCACGCGCGGGTTCACGCCCTGGAATTTCTCGTAAATCTCAAGAATGCCATCGAGCTTTTGCTGGGTGGCTGGCGGTAGTTCGGTGACGTCAAGGTAAACGCACAATCGACCTTGCTCGACGCTGAGCCCATGGTTGACGCAAACGTCAAAGATTTCGCGCGTCGCAATGTCACGCGGAACCAGGTTTCCGTATTTCGGATAGCGCTCCTCCAAGAAGTAATAACGCTCGCCAGCGGGTATTTCTTTGGGGTCACGCGGGTCTTGCGGCGTTTTCGGCACCCAGACTCGACCGCCCTCTCCCCGTGCCGACTCGCTCATTAAGCGAAGCTTGTCGGTCCCCGGGATGGCCGTCGGATGCACCTGCATGAATTCGCCATTGGCATACTTCACACCATCGCGAAACGCTCGGGCCGATGCGCTGCCCGTGCAAATCGTCGACATCGTGCTGCGACCGAAGACGAGTCCATTGCCACCCGTCGCCAACACCACCGCACCGGCGGGGATGGATTTGATTTCCATCGTAAACAGATCTTGGATCACAGCCCCACGACACATGCCGTTTTCATTTAACACCGGCGATAGAAAATCGTGGTATTCATATTTGGTGATATTGCCTTCCGCCTCCCAACGCCGCACCTGCTCGTCGAGGGCGTAGATCAGTTGCTGACCTGTGGTGGCACCGGCAAACGCGGTACGCTTAAACATCGTCCCGCCGAAGCGCCGCTGATCGCGAAATCCTTCGGGCGTGCGGTTGAACGTCACCCCAAGGCGATCCATCAAATCGATGATACCCGGTGCGCGGTCGCACATTTCCTTGACGGGCGGTTGATGCTGCAGAAAGTCGCCGCCGTAAACCGTATCATCAAGGTGCAGATGCTCGCTGTCACCTTCGGCCCGGGTCACATCGTTGACCGCGTTGATACCACCCTGGGCACAAACGCTATGCGAACGCTTGACCGGTACCAGGCTGATCAGATGAACATGCGTACCATCTGCCGCCAAGTTCATCGCACAAGCCAAACCAGCAAGCCCACCACCAACCACAATCACATCTTTTTCAGCCATGAATCTTGCTCACAAGACGTCCACGATTCGACGTGCCACTGCTCTGCGAGCAGTGCGAATTCGGCAAACTCATCCACTTAACTAATGCCCACCATCATCGGCATGCCCAGCTTCGTCGGCGTGCACGGCCGCAGCCGGTTCTCCACCTTCTGCAACCGAATAGGTCATGAATCCACGCACCGCCCCAAGACCAGCCACCAACATGACCGCCCCGAGAGCAATACAAAAATATCCCGCAACCTGCTGCGAGCGCGGGCCAATGGTGACGCCCCAAGTAATCAGCGCCGTCCAAATACCGTTGGCTAAATGAAACACCGTTGCGGCGACCCCAAGCGCGTAAATCGGTGCCCAAAGCGACCACGATTGCATCGCGGCAGCCGCCGAACTCGTCGCGTTCGCCGGATCAAACTGCGCCCCACCCAATGGCTTACCCAACCAATGCATGTGCCAGATGTGCAGCGCCAGGAATACCAATATGATGACCGCAGACCACCGCTGCAACGTATAACGAATGTTGCCGCCGTACGCATAGTCCGTCATATTGGGCTGCGAAGTCAGCATGATGACTATGCCGAACAACGCGTGAAACGCGATCGGAAAAAAGATTGTGGCCATCTCAACCGGAATGAGAATGCCCATATGCTCTAAGATGTGAATCTTCTCGACGCAGAAGTTAAAATTTCCGCCGCCGGCGAGAACCGTCGCGTTGATCAGCAAGTGAAAGCAAACAAATCCGGAAAACATCAAGCCCGTCAATGAGTGCAACCTGCGGGCAAGGAAGTAATATTTTTCACGTGGGCTGATGGTCGTCGTCGCTGATTGAGGGGACGCTGTTTGGGAGGACAATGCCGCAATCTCCGAGATGTCGGTTCTTGAATTGATCGCTGCGCCGGCAAGTGGCATTCAGCATGAGGATTCAACATCCGAAGTCGATTATAGATGTCGGGCGCGATCCAGCAAGAAGGAATACCCAACTGTTAAGAAGGATTTTCGCGATCAGATTCACAACAGCAAATTGACCAGCCCGGAACCGTCTGCGCTGACCCGGAACCGCCTGCGCTGAATTGGCACTTGCGTAAAACTTAGACCGTACAAACTTTCGGTCGCATCGAAAACTTTCTAATGTCACAATGCGATCCCAATCAAAACTCAGCTAGTGCATCTGCCCCGCACCCGCTGGGCCCCCTCATCTATCGCAGCCAAAGACTCGAACACCCCAACGTTCGCGCGAAGGCCTCGATGGCTATCGCGCTATCAGCCGCCCTGCTCGCGGTGGCGGTTTGGCTGACCCCCGACCCCCAAGGATTCGACACCCACACACAGTTGGGGCTGGCCCGGTGTGGTTGGCCAACAGCCTATGGGATCCCCTGCCCGACCTGCGGCATGACGACATCGTTCGCGCTGATGGTTCGCGGTCGAGCAATCCAGGCGTTTCTCGTTCAGCCACTTGGTGCAATCCTGGCATTGGCGACCATCGCCACCTTATTGCTTGGGATTCAAGCCCTGATCACCGATCGCATCTGGCGACTCAACACCTACCGATGCACGCCCCTGCGGATTATTTTCGGTGGGGTTTTAATCACCCTTGCGGCGTGGGGGTACAAGATACTCGTGACCCGTGGGACCATGGGGTAATCCGAACGCGGGCTTCTTTGACCAATGCGATTGGCCAACGACGCGATCGAATCAAACAGCTTGGCAAGCTGACGCAACGGCGTTACTCTCAATCGATGCACATAACCCGTAAATCCAATACATCAGGTCCGATCAAAACCATGACACCAATATCCACTTGTTCGCCCACAAGATTTGTTAGCCGACGCATGGCACCACTTCTGCTGCTGCCATTGACCATTGCGATTGGCGGATGCAGCTGGCTGGTTCCGCTCATCTTCATCGGTGAGCATAAAGAAAAGATACCAGCTGAGTTTGACAAGCTCGATGGCATGCTGACCGCCGTCGTCGTCTGGGCTGATCAAGAAACGCTCTTCGACTACCCACACGTTCGCATGGAACTTTCCATGCACATCAGCGACAAGATGTGGTCGTCGATGAAAAACGTGAAGCTCGTAGACAGCCGGCGGATCGAGGATTACATCCAGAAAAATGTTGAGACGGCGATCGATCCCGAAAAAATCGGCGACGAATTTGATTGCGACATGGTCGTCTACGTCGAGCTTCTTGATTTTCAAGTCCGCGATCGCGAAGCCCCCGACTTCGTTCGCGGTCGCATCGATGCATCGGTTTCCGTCTACGACGTCAAAGCCGACACCGGCGCGGCACGACGATACGAGTTGGATGAGGTCGAAACCGTCTACCCCGAAATGCAATCGATGCTTTTCAACGAAACCAACGCAATGATCGTGCGCAAGGAAACGTACGAAAAATTTGCCGAGACAGTCGCGCGAAAATTCTACAAACATGAAGTCGATCTGTAGACGCATCTGTCCACCGATCCGTGAGTGTCAACCCAACTTCTGAGGCACGTTCAACGATGGGACATTCCCGCAAATCCGTTTTCATTCTCGGGCTGGCCTTCTTGACGCTCCTACCATCCGCAGGTTGCGCCCGCTGGGGTGCGCTCGCTTACGCGTTGGGGGCTGGACGTGGCCAGAAACTACCCGCCGAATTTGAGCTGCCACCTGGGAAGCTCCTAATTCTCGTGGACGATCCAAAGGAACGCGTCACTTGGCCCCGCGCCCGTACGCTCCTGGTTAAGTACGTCGGGGAAGAACTGCTGGACAGGGAGGCTGTCACCACGGTGATCAGTCCTCGTTCTGTGGCTAAATTTCGCCAGAGCGACTCGAAATTTGAGAGCTATGCCGCCGATGAAATCGGTCGCAAACTTGGGGCCAAAACGGTCATTTGGATCGAAGTCCGCGACTTTGAAGCACCCGAAGACATTGAAGATGTCTCGACCGCCGCCAAAATCACACTGTCCATTAAGGTCCTGACAACCGAGGAAGAAGTCAGCCCGCACGGTGTTCGGTTATGGCCCACGGTCGGTTCCGGGCACATCGTCGAATCGTCGCTGAACGCCATCGGGGTCAACAAGATAAAGGGCGAAAACGCGGTCGCCAAGGAATTGGCCAGGCGCTCCGCAATTCTCGTCGCCCGGTTGTTCTACGAACACACCTTGGGCGACATCGAGGACGACGGGGTGTGATGCGGTGATGCGCGTTTTGCACCTTCTAGATTCCACGTGCGGATGGGAACAGCGCCTCGCCATCACGCAGTTGCTCGATCGATTCGATACAAAAATCGTCGACTGCGCCGTCGCCAGCATTGATCCATCGCACTCGCAAAAGCTGATCCCTAATGCGGAAATCATTCCCGTCCCGCGTCGGCTCACATTGCCTGCGCTTGCTGCCCCGGCGATCCGTTCGCTGAATCAATCGAACCGATTCGACATGATTCATGCGTGGGGCGCTCCGGCGGCGGCAGCTGCCCGCGCGGCGTTACCGGAATCGTCGCCTCTCGCCATATCGATTTTTGATCCTGGCCTACCGTCATCCGACATGCGAATCTTGCTTACGGTCCAGGCAGCGGGGCCATGCCTTTTCGCCTGCGCTGCCGAGCGGGTGCGGCGGCGAATGGTTGAGCAAGGGATCGAGTTTGATTCGTGCGCGGTGATCCGACCGGGCGTCGACTTTAGAACAATCCGCGAAGCCAAGAACAGCGACCTCCGAGACCAACTCGGTATTGATCGCGAATGCTCCGTCGCGATTGCGACCGATCCACCAACCGATCGCGGTGGTCATCGGTCCGCGATCTGGGCCGTCTTGATGCGAGCCCCGCTTAACGACAACATCCGCCTCCTGGTCCCCGGCGATTCAGACGCGATCACCGACCTGCGGCGCTTGGCCCAATCTGGTGCAGCCCCTGATTCAATCGTGTTTACTGGAGCGAAGTATCGTTACGAAGAGTTGCAGGCCGTCGCCGACGTCTTGATCTGCGGCGGTGTTGACGACATTTCAACGACCGCGATTGCGTGGGCGATGGGCTCGGGCGTGGCCGTCGTGTCCCCGGCGATCTACAGCGTCGCCGAGCTTATCTCCAATGACCTCAACGGCATGTTGTTCAAAGCTGAAAAATCGTGGACCCGGCGGGGACGGCAAATCTGTGTTCGACTGGAAAAAGCCCGCCAAGCCGAAAAAATTCGCGAAGTTGCCAGGGGCCAAGCCTACGAAGTCTTCAGCGTTCGGCGATCGGTGGACCAGCACCGCCAGCTTTACGAGAACATCCTTGGGGGCGAATCACCTTCCCATAATATCTCTGACCCAGCGACCGTATCAGTATAGCAGGCGTCGTTAACGGGCTAATGGCCGACCCCATAGTTTGAGCGGTATCCCCTATCGTTCCCTACAGAATCTCACCCATTTCCAGGCGGCCATCTGCACGCCAGCTCCGCCAATGGTGCCAGCATGCCAAATCATCCGAACCACAACGTTCTCGACAGAATCGATTTCATCTGTCACAATGGGAAATTCGCGTCGCTGATTTTTGGATCTCACCGCGTTATAGACATCGCTTGAATGATTCAGAGAGGATCGAATGGATACCGAAAGCTTGGTAAAATTGGCTTCCACCGGAAATATCCGGGGCGTTGAAGAAGCATGGCTCTCACTTGTTGATTCCGAAGTCAATCCGGCCCAATGGCAGCAACACGCCGAAGTACTGGAACGACTCAGCAAAACCGGTCACGCGGCTGAGGCTGAATCGATGGCGACCATGACCATCGAAGCACTGACCAACTCTATTGAACCACCCGACGTCCTCGCGACAGCCAGCCAACTCCTTCTGAAAATCAAGAAAAGCGATCCCCTTCGCAAGACCGTCGCCGATTTGTACCGACAGGTTCATGGCGACGCTGAAGGACTCGAAGCGCTGATGACTGAATCGGGCATCGAAGGTGGTCGGCCCGTGCGTCGCGCCATCCGCACGCTCGACGTATGCCTTCAACTTGTCGAAGGATCATACCTCGCCCGAAGAAACGAAGAAGGTGCGGCTCGCGTTGACAGCATCGATCGCGAAGATTGGGAATACGAAATCACAAGCGACGAAGGCAATGAAACATTCGGCGCAGTCGAACTGGCTGACAACTTCAAGCCAACCGGCGAAGAAGATTTCTACGTCATGGCCCAGTTCGACCCGGAGAATTTGCAAAAACTGCTGAAGGACAGTCCGGCGAAAATCGTCCAGAGCATCCTGGCCAGCAACTCCACAACGATGGACAGCGACGAACTCAAAGCAATCCTGACACCAAAGCACGTTACGACGGGAAGTTGGACCAAGTGGTGGACCAAAGCCCGCCAAGGTCTGCGCAACTCCCCGCATGTCACCATCGAAGGTCGCTCGCCTTATTTCCTCACTTATGATCCGATTGGTACATCGCTGGACGACGAGGTCCGAGCGCAAGTTTCATCATCGCACGACCCGCTGCAGGATCTCAAAATCGTTGAGACATACATTAAATCCAGCGTCAATCGGAAAGAAACACCGAATCAGGAATTGATCGAGTCCGTTCGCGATCGCATCTTGGAACGTGAGATTCGCCTCAAAGGACAAACCGGCAAGCTCGAGTTGCTGCCATTCCTTGCCGCTCACAAGATCGAAGGCATCCTCGGTGACGAAGAAGCCGACAACCGCCTGATCGATGTCATGAAAAAGCTTGACGACCCGGTGGCTGCTATACTCGATGTAGAAGTCCCGTCACTTTGGCCGGCAGCCTGCGTGGCCCTTGAAGAAAGCCATCCGGAGAATTTGACGCTGGCATTGGAACGCCTGCTTCCCCACGCCCCGCTCGATGTCGCGGAGACCCTGGCGAAGCATCTCGTCGAATTGGGACATACCCGGGAGCACTTCGCCAAACTAGGCGATGCCATGCTCCGCGAACCCGTGGGGATGAATGAAGGCCTGCTTTGGCTTTGGAAGGGGTCGTCTGTCGATGAGGCAAAACTCGACATTCCACTCGTCAGCATCGCATCGAAAATGTTCCAAGCCCTCGCTTCGATTCAGCGCGGCGAAAGCATCTCCAAGGAACATGCCCGACAAATCGTTCAGAACACACGCGACGTGCTGCGGGCCAAGAAGTTTGAACGCTTCAAATCCATGATTGAGAATATCGAATCTGGGGTGGCGTCGGCGATTCGTACGCAGATTGAACGACTCGACAACCTTGGTCGTGCGGGCGACGACATGCTCAGCATGATCCGCAAGCAATTCCCACAATTAATCAAGGTCACGCCATCGCTTCCGAAATGGGAACGCGACGACATCATGTATGTCACCGCCGATGGTTACCGCCACAAGCAATCCGAAATTGACGAACTGCTCAACGTTAAAATGAAGCAGAATGCCGAAGCCATCGGTGCAGCCGCTGCCCACGGCGATCTCTCCGAAAACTCGGAATACAAGTTCGCTCTGGAAGAACGCGACCTGCTGCGTGCCCGTTTGGCTCAGATGCAGAGTGAAATGGCGATCGCCACAGTCTTGCGGCCCGAAGACGTTCCCACCGATCACGTCGGAATCGGCTCTAAGGTGATCCTTGCGCACGTCGACACGAGCGCCAAGCAGGAACTGGTCATTCTAAGTCAATGGGAAGCCGATCCGTCCAAACAGATTTACAATTACAAAACACCGGTAGCCCAAGCGATTCTCGGTCATCACGAAGGTGACTCGACCAATGTCGAATTCTTCGATCCGCCCGGTGAATACCGCGTGCTTTCAATGTCATCGGCAGTCACCGAGGCTTAGTCGGCAGTCACCCGGGCTTAACAGTCGCCAAGGCTCAAGTGCCTCGACCGAAACACAGACTGCACCAGTGCGCGGACCGCACCAGTACACAGTCTGGCCATCTTGCGCGAACCCGAACGACCACCTGACCCAGCGTATCCGCGGCCGCAACGCCTGCTGCCCGTTGGAGGTCGTTTACGCGACACGCACGCTTATGATGCTTTTCGTTTTGCCCCGGACTTCCCGGTCTTCTTCGACTTCCCGGTGCCACTCGGTTTGTCGGCATCGGTCGATGCTGCTTTGAGTGCTGGCTTGTTCGATTCGGCATTCGGACCAGCCGCTTTCGCTTCAGCAGCCGCTTCATCGCTGACATGAAGTGCGATCACAGCAGCGCGAATTTCTTCAAACAAATCAACGTTGTCTCGCAAGAAAACCTTGACGTTTTCGCGTCCTTGGCCCAACCGCACATCTTTGTAGCTAAACCAAGCACCGCTCTTGTTGATGATGTCACCTTTGATTGCCAGATCGAGAAGATCGCCCTCTTTGCTGATGCCGCCCGAAAACATGATGTCGAATTCGGCGTCCCTAAACGGAGCAGCCACCTTATTCTTGACGACCTTGGCTCGTACGTGGTTGCCCGACACCGTATCGCCGTCTTTGATGCTGCCGATGCGACGAATGTCGAGGCGGACCGAGCTATAGAACTTGAGCGCCCGACCACCTGGCGTCGTTTCCGGACTGCCAAACATCACGCCGATCTTCATGCGAATCTGGTTGATAAAGATCAAAATCGTATTCGTCTTGCTAATCGCAGCCGTCAACTTCCGCAGCGCCTGGCTCATCAGTCGCGCCTGTAGTGCCACGTGTGTGTCACCCATTGACCCTTCGATTTCAGCCTTTGGAATCAATGCCGCCACCGAGTCGACCACGATGACATCGACCGACGCACTGCGCACCAGCATCTCCGCAATCTCGAGCGCTTCTTCACCAGAATCCGGCTGACTCACCAAAAGGTTTTCCAAACTGATGCCGCACTTCTTGGCCCAGGTTGAATCCAAAGCATGTTCGGCGTCTACCACCGCACAAACCCCACCCTCTTTCTGCGCGCTGGCAATGACGTGCAACGCAAGCGTCGTCTTACCAGAAGATTCCGGACCGTACATCTCGATGATGCGGCCACGCGGCAGGCCTGTTCCGCCCAACGCAAAGTCGAGTGCCAACGATCCGGTCGAGACACCATCGACAACACGAGGCATGCGGTCAAGTTGCATGATCGCGCCCTTACCGTATGACTTTTCGATCTGCTGAAGGGTTCGTTCTAACGACTGTTCGCGCTTGGCTTGTTGAGTTGCGTCCATGACAATCTCCTGCTGGCGTGCCAAATTCCAAATTCGTTCGATGCGGCATCGATCCTACCGATCTCCGCCGCTTTATATGTGTGCGTCAATCAATCCGCAGCATCTCGGAAAATGCCCGCACGCGTTTTTCAATCTCATCGCGAGACGTATCTTTGATCCGAGTCAGCGAAAAATCTTCAATCGTAATCGATGCCGTCACCGTGCCGCGAATCAGCGATCGCTTCAACGCCACGTCGTCGATCTCGGCTTGCGTGCAAAGATACCCGAGCATTCCGCCGGCAAAGCTGTCGCCCGCACCGGTCGGATCAACCACGTCCATCGTCGGATAAGCGGGAATCACAGAGATGCCCTTTTCCGTCACAAGGATCGCACCGTGCTCCCCCTTTTTCACCACCGCGAATTTCGGCCCCAATTGCAGAAGCGCTGCGGCGGCTGCGATGTTGTCGCTCTTGCCGGTCAACTGTCGGGCTTCGCCATCGTTGATGATCAGCCCATCGACGACCTTCAGTGTCGCCAGCAAATCATCACGCGCCGAATCGATCCACAGATCCATCGTGTCGCACACGGTCAGCCGCGGATTCTTCACCTGACTTCGCATCTCGCGTTGAAGCGCTGGGTGCGTGTTGGCCAGGAACAGGATGTCACTATCTGCGAAGGCGGCTGGCACCGTCGGGCCTTTTTCTTCAAGCACGTTCAACTGAACGTCGAGTGTGTCGCGATCGTTCATGTCCTCCGAATACTTACCGCTCCAGCGAAACGTCTTGCTGCCTTCGCGAACTTCCAAGCCGGCGATATCGATGCCAGCATCTGTCATCAACTTGCTGAACGGTTCGGGGAAGTCCTCCCCCACCACGCCGACCAGTCGCACGTTCGTAAAGTGCGATGCCGCCACCGCGAAATAAACCGCCGACCCACCCAATACTTCCGGTGCGGTTCCGTGCGGCGTTTCGACCGTATCAATTCCCAGACTGCCTGTGACCAAGAGTGACATGCTATTGTTGCTCGCTTCCTTGCATCATGGTTTGCTTGATTCGGTTGATCGTGCGATCACGGCCAACCAGTTCCAACGTGTCGTAGATCGCCGGGCTCACCGTCCCACCGCTCAGCGCAACCCGAAGTGGCTGAGCCACCCCGCCAAGCTTAAGACCGTTTGCCTCGCAGAACTTCGTAAGCTCCGCTTCGATCGCCGACGCCGTCCACGGTTCCAACGATTCAAGGCAAATTACCACATTGCGCAAGACGCCGTAACCCGCCCCATCGTTCTTTTCCAGAACCTTGCGGACGGCCTTCTCCTGGTACTTGATTTCCGAATCATCCACGAAAGCGAACCCGATCTTGGTGATCACATCGGGGAACGTGCGGAAACCCTTGCACAACTCGAGCATCCGCCGAAGCGTCGCCTCCGGCAGATTGGCCAATGGCGAGTCATTGACCTGCAGATAATCAACAAAACATTCCAGCAATCGATCTTCGCTCACCCGAGCCGCCCAGTCCGTGTTGAACGACAGCAGCTTCGTGCGGTCGAACTTGGCGTTGCCCTTGCCGATCCCCTCGACGGTGAAACGGTTGGCAGTCTCTTCGAGCGTGATCTGCTCGGTGTCGTCACCGGTGGACCAACCCAGTAGCGAAATGAAATTCAGCAATGCCTCGGGCAGGTACCCGGACGCGCGGAAGTCATGCACGTCGATCTCCGGCGGAACCTCGCCCTTCTTGATGGCCTTTTCCTTGTCGCGCTTGCTCATCTTCGACCCGCTCATGTTGAAGATGATGGGTAGGTGGGCGTAGTGCGGCGTGTCGAAACCGAGCGCTCGCTGAATCGCGATGTGCTTGGGCGTGTTCATCAGGTGTTCCTGGCCGCGAAGCACATGCGTGATTTTCATCAGGGCGTCATCGACCACGCACGCCAAGTGATAGGTCGGCCAACCGTCGCCCTTTTGAATGACGAAGTCTTCAAGCTGGTCGGCTGCCAACGTCACATCACCGAGGATGTCATCGGTAACGGTGATGTCCGCATCGCCCATCTTGAGCCGCACGACCACCGGACGCCCCTCGTCGCGGGCGGCTTGTGCCTGCTCGGGCGTGGGCAGCGGATCGGGACGGCGATATTTGTAGTCGGTCTTCGCAGCCCGGGCCTGTTCGCGCATGGCGGCTAACTCGTCAGGCGTCTCCAGCGCATAGTAAGCATGGCCAGCATCGATCAGCCGCTGCACCTGCTCCTGATAAATCGCCAACCGCTCGCTCTGGCAGTAAGGCCCGTACTCGCCCTCGCCACCATCATCGGTCGCACTGGCATCTTTGGGCCCCTCATCCCACTCGAGCCCCAGCCACCGCATATCGGCAAGGATTTTCTCCAGCGAGTCGGACACGTGCCGCGACCGGTCGGTATCCTCGATCCGAAGCACAAACCGCCCGCCCAACCGCCGCGCCAACAGCCAATTGAAAAGAGCCGTCCGCGCCCCGCCAATGTGCAAATACCCCGTAGGCGAAGGGGCAAACCGAACTCGACACCCAGAAGCACTCACCAAAAATCCCCAACCAGAAACAGTAGAAGCCAAGGGCAATAAACCCTAACCGAACCCGAACATTAGCATGGCCATGAGATCAAGTCAAGGGTGATCGCCTGACCGAATGCCCAATCGGAAGCTAAGGCTTTTTCGGCTGGCATCGCCCACAACCATTGGGTGGCCATGATCTTTGGAATTCGCGATGACGTCAGGATTAACGGGAGAATAAGCTCGAAGAAACGAAGTCGCCTTCGACGGTCTGGGGCGGCGGGTGTCGAAAACCGTGTCGAATTCCGGTGACCTCGACGGCGTGACGGAGTATTATCACAATAGAAACCAGATCATCGAGACGCGGGACGGTAGCGGGAACCTGGAGACGCAGGTGTACCACGGGACGCAATACATCGACGAGGTCGTCGGGCAGCGCATCGCCAACATGGGCCGCGTCTACGTCCACCAGGACGCCAACTACAACGTCACCAGCACCACCGACCTGACGGCCAGACAGATTGAACGCAATTACTACTCGCCATACGGACAGCTTGAGGTCGCAGTCGATTCGCACCCATTCGATTACGACGACGACGGCGACGTGGATGCAGACGATTATGCGGTGACGACCAATGGGACCTGCAACGGAACAGCCACCGGCGATTGCCGAAGAATGGACGCGGATGCAGATAGCGAAGTAGACAGCACGGATCAAACGACGATCAGCAACTTCCTCGTCTCGCTGACCAGCGACACTGAACTCACAAGAATCCCGGCGGTGATGACAAGCCAGCGGGGCAATGCCTTCGGCCACCAGGGGCTGGTCTTCGACGCTGAGTTGGCGTCATATCAGAATCGAGCGAGGCAATACGCGCCAACGGTTCGAAGGTTCATTCATCGCGATCCTCTTGCATTTGTGCCAATAGCCAAGAGCGGCTTTCAGGACGGGCAAAATGTCTACATGCCGGTCCGCGGAAACCCCCTGAGATTTCGGGATTTCCGGGGCCTTGATGTGGCAAATGCTTCCAACAGCGACGTTTGGATGTTCGATAGCAATTGCAACTGCTGGACACTTTGCCCACCATATAGTTCGTGTCCGCAAGATACCGACGCCGTTGGGCCATATACCCCCAAGGCCAATGGTAAAGTGTTTAAAGCAACTGATTGTTTCGATGTGACTGTCGACGCTAACGGCAAAACAGGAATTGTTTGGAATCCTAGAGGCGGAAGTTCGTTTGCGCGAAAGTGCTGTTGCAAAATTTTAAAATGTGCCGCTGCCGGGCAGACCGCAACGGGGGGCTGGGTTGATCCACAGGGTACTTTTGGGTCAAAACCGCCAAACTACCCTTGAAACTGACGTCATGAATTGACTTTCGTCGCGTTGAATCGTCACTTGGCAACTGCGTTCGTATTTTCACATGCTGACTCGATTTGTTAAATCATCAGTGTTTTCCGCCTGCGTATTCTGTGTACTCGGAATCAATGCGAGATACTTGGCCACACTTCAACACGACGAAGTGTGGAATTGGGTCGAGACTACGTTTTCAATTGATTGGATGATGGTTGTATACCTAGTGTGGATGTTCTTGGGCGTTCCGATAGTATTGCTCCAAAGTGTACGAGCATTCTGTACAAGCGTTACTTCTCGGCGACGGCTAGTGCGATGCGCCTTCTTCACGGCTGGAATTTGGATCAATACCCTCCTAGTTGGTGTACCTGCGTTAGGCGCGATGCCAAGTTTACCAAGTACGCTTATTGTACTTTCGGCGGGAGGTGATGAATTGGGCATTAATATTCGGATTTTTGCAATATATTGTACAAATCTATTCGCATTTACTCTTATCGGTTGGTTGTTGAGCCTAGGTATTAAGAACGGGGCTCCAGAAAATGCGTGTCGCGTATGCGCTTACGATCTCCGCGGAAACGAGTCTGGCATTTGCCCAGAATGCGGTACATCGATCGAAATGATGCCTGGAGCCTACCACCAAGAAACTGCTTGAGCAGGAGTGGTAGATGATAATCTCGAGAATTCAGGTCAGCCAATAATTCTTGAGCATTGCCAGCTCCCCTCGACGGTAACTTCAAATACACCTACGACGCTTGGAATCGGCTGGTGAAAGCCACGCTGGACGATACGGACGTGACCATCCACGAAGCCGCCTTCGACGGCCTGGGGCGGCGGGTGGTGAAAACTGTGTCGAATTCCGGTGACCTCGACGGCGTGACAGAGTACTATCACAATAGCAATCAGATCATCGAGACGCGGGACGGCAGCGGGAACCTGGAGACGCAGGTGTACCACGGGACGCAATACATCGACGAGGTCGTCGGGCAGCGCATCGCCAACATGGGCCGCGTCTACGTCCACCAGGACGCCAATTACAACGTCACCGGGACCACCGACCTGACGGCCAGGCAGATCGAACGCAATTACTATTCGCCGTATGGGCAGCTTGAAGTGGCGGTGGATTCGCATCCGTTTGATTATGACGACGATGGCGATGTGGATGCTGACGATTACGCAGTGACGACTAATGGCATCTGCACGGGAATAGCCACTGGCGACTGTCGAAGAATGGACGCCGATGCCGACGGAGATGTGGATAGCACTGATCAAATTACAATCAGCAGCTACATCGCAACGCTGACGACGGACACTGAACTGGCCCGCATCCCGGCGGCAACGGAAAGCCAACGCGGTCTTCTGTTTGCGGCTCAAGGCCTATCATTTGACTCTGAGACGACCTCGTATCACGTAGGCACAGGAAATCTTGTTCTCTCGCAACTGAGACTTGGATCTCGAACGCGCAACGGAATCGAGTTTCCAGCCAACGCAGATTCAAATCCCTACGGGTTTGCGGGATTTAGTCCTCAAAGCCAGACGGCAAATGCAGAAGATTGCGGTGCCGAAGTTCATCAAACGCCATTCTGCCTGTTTGGCGATCCAGGTCATACTTGGATCGAATGGCCGGGCAGGCAGGGAGGATTCGATGTGCCCGCTAACTATATTGAGAATCATCCATGCCAGAAGAACGACGATTATGTCAACAACAAGTGGCGACTGAAACGGAAAGACGAAGGAAATCTCGAGAATGGACAAAGCTGCTCGGCTGCTTCATGCCAAGATATTCAAGATTGCCTGAATGACTACGAAGAAGATCACGACGATGATTTTAACTTCTGCAAGAAGCCAGGATTCATCTGCAATCCACGCGAACCAGAATTCACTTGTCGGGACTTTGCTGAAGACGCCGCCGATGAGTGCTGTTTGAGCCGTGACCTGCTACCCTTTGATGTGAATATCCTTGCACCGTTTAATTATTGTTCAAGTAATTGTGCAAATTGTGGAAGTGAAACATGTCCATAATCAAAAAAATTCCCCTAGGTCTGTTCATATATTTGTTGCTCAGTATTGTTGTGTTTGCAGCTTGCGCGCAAACAGACTCTGGATTTGAGGGTGCGGATCGATACTATGAAGGTCTCTCGAACGCATATTATCCAGTCAACGAGCGCCGTAGCATGGTAGACGGTGCAGCCGTTCGCACTCTTACATTCTCTCCAGACGGCAAAAAGGAGATAAGAATTAAGACATTGGAATCTAAGTTGAAGGAGTATTCGACCTCCAATAAAGCCAAGATTGCCGAGGCCCGAGCGTACCAATGTGGATTCTCGTCTGGTAGAATTGAGGGAATGCGTTTGGCAATTCGCGCAATGGCGTCAGAAGGCAAGAATTCGAGAACAACTAACGTTCCTCCTCCTCCCAATGACCTAATCCAACAAGAAAACATCTGGCGTCGTGGTTGGGAGAGAGGATTCTCCCATGGTTGGGCGGAATCTCGCCCCCGCCCTCTTGGGATCGGAAACTGCAATTGTGATTAAGGCTTGTCACAAAACTGGACGATCGGTGTTTGGTCATACTCTCATATACAAGTTGCGCTCCCGAGAATGCTTTTGGGGCGGCTCGTTATTGAGGACAGCCGCTAGCCCTTGATACATGCCACCACCTTCGACGGTAACTTCGATAAAGCGGGACAGTCACCTATTTCTTGCGTGGGTTTCAACTTTCGGCTATGGTCTTGATCATGCCTCGCACAGCTCGAATCGTTATTCCGCATTTGCCACACCATGTCACGCAGCGTGGGAACAACCGGCAGGACGTTTTTTTCACCTCCGACGACTACGCTTGCTATCTTGAATACCTGCGTGAAGAATCCGAGCGTTTTGGCGTTCGCGTGATTGGGTATTGCCTGATGACCAATCATGTGCATCTGATCGCGATCCCCAAGACCGAAGGCGGGCTGGCGAAAGCTGTCGGCCGAACCCACTGGCGTTACACCCAATACGTCAACCGTCTGCACGGGCGCAGCGGGCATCTTTGGCAGAATCGCTTCTTCTCGTGCACACTTGATGAGCACCATTGCTGGGCGGCGTTGGCGTATGTCGAACGCAATCCTGTCCGGGCGCGGATGGTTCGCGTGCCCTGGCGGTACCGATGGTCCAGCGCGATGGCGCATGTTGGCGAATCGGACCGTAGCGGATTGCTGGATTTGCGATGGTGGCGGCGCGAGTGGGATCCAACCGCGTGGCGGAAAGAAATACGTACTCCGGAAGAGGAGTCGTACGCAACGCAACTGCGTAGTCGCACAAGAACGGGCCGCCCGCTTGCGTCCGATCGATTCATCGCGCGGGTGGAATCAAAGATCGGCCGCCGCCTACGCCCGAATCCAATTGGCCGTCCTCGGAAGAAGACCACAGAAGCCGACAGTAAATAGGTGACTGTGGGGCTGTTGAAAAACCCACCTACAAAGTGAGTCATGCAGCGTGCCGGACGATGCGCGATCGATTTATGATTC
>BQJS01000100.1 GCA_021604825.1 Phycisphaerae bacterium
CTCAGTACGCACGACTCAACCCTCTTGATCGAATCCGGCTAACTCGCGCACTTCGACGGCACCACCCTCCTCAATGATTGGGCACGTCTTTGCGTAAGCAACGGCGGCGTCATAACTGTCGCCTTGTACAATCGAATACCCGCCGACCAACTCTTTCGCCTCGATGAAGGGACCATCCGTCACGGTGTTGCCGCGAACGATTTTGCCCGTCGGAAGCAAGGCGTCTCCGCCACTGACCATTCCTGCGCCGACCGTTTCAAACCAGGCACCCCACTTTGCCATCACCGCCTGCATTTCCTCCGGCGACTTATTCGGGCACTGATCTTCTGCATTCCCACGATAAATGAACAAGTACTTGGCCATGAAAAGCCTCCTGATTCCGTCGTTCGAGATTATCTGTAGCCACAGCGGCCACCGTCATCATATAGACGAACGGAAGTTGCACGAATGGACACGGTTTCTGGAATTTCTCAAAAATTTATCGACGCGAGCGACTTGTGAACCCGCGATTATTCCAGTGCGCCGGATGGCAACGGCCCGAGAACTCCCGCTTTTGCATTCTCCGTGGCTTGCTCGGGCGTCTTGGCGCCAGGGATCGCCACGTGACATGCCGGATGGGTGATGCAAAATCGCAGGCTGACCTGAGTCGTGGTTTGGTCCGGGAATTTTTGATAGAGCGGTTGCAACGATTCCAACTGACCGAGATGCGTGTCCAGCTTTTCAGCCGACAGATTCATACTGCGGTGATCGTCTTCGCCGAACTTGGAGTCGCGGTTGAATTTGCCGGTGAGCAATCCGAAAAGAATCGGGATCCGCACAATGACGCCGGTTCCGTATTTTTCGGCTTTGGGGAACAGAACTTTCTCGGCTACGCGCTCCAGCAGGTTGTAGCGCACTTGAATCACGTCGATCAATTCGTGATGGGCGTCGAGGATGTAGGCTTGCGTGGTCTCCTGAAACGACTGAATGCTCCAGCCAGCATGCTTAATCTTGCCCTGCTTCTTTAATAGCTCAAGCGCTTCCCAGGGATCGTCACGTTCGAGTTGTTCCAGATCGCCGCTATGTAGTTGCAGAATATCCAGCGACTCAACGTTGAGACGCTTGAGGCTTTGCTCGGCTGCGTAGACGATGTAGTCCTTGTCGTAGGTCTGCTTGATGGGCCCGTATCCGGCGTTGTCATCGTCGCAGGCATTGTAAAAATCGTTGCCTGCTTTCGTAGCGATGACGAGATCTTTGGGCTTGCGTTCGCGGACGACGCGCTCGATCAACTTCTCGGAATGTCCGAAACCGTAAACGTCGGCAGTGTCGATGAACGTCACGCCCGCATCGAGCGCTGCATTGAGCGCAGCCAACGAAACGTCATCGTCCGTCGGCCCCCAATTCATCCCACCGATCGCCCACGCCCCAAAACCCATGCGTGAAACCATCGGCCCGCGTTCGCCAAGTCGTACGTATTCCATAACGCCATGCTAAACGTCACGCGCCGCATAAACAAGGAGCAACGCGCATCGGGTGCCCCGCCCTTCAGGGTGGGGGACGGACAAGCCAAACGTCTAATGACGCCGACATGCATTTTGAAGAGTCCTATTCGCGTCAGTCCCCCAGGCTAAAGCCCGGGGCACCGGTCGTTACGAATTTGTTGCGACGGAATGTCAACGATGCTGGTCAATCAAGACCGGATTCCCATCGGGATCAACGAGCGTGCAACTAGCCGGGCCTTCAGTCGATTCGTCGGCTTCAGTAGTGAGCGTTAACCCATCCGCCTTCAGACGCTTCTGAATCTCGCGAACGTCGGTGAATTTCTCGGGATGATTCCCATCATTCGCCCAGCCAGGGTTAAACGTCAGGCAGTTCCGCTCAAACATGCCCTGAAACAAACCGATCGTGCTGGTTCCATTCTGGAGGATCAGCCAGTTCTGCGACTGATCGCCATGAATCTGCTTGAATCCCAATTTCTCGTAAAACGCCCGCGATGCCGCGATGTCCTTCACGGCGAGACTGACCGAAAATGTACCCAAGTCCATGGCATGGTTCCCTTGTAATTCTGAAAATTGCGACCTCTCGGTGCGCGCAATAGTATTGCAGGACGAAAGCACCAAGACTGATGCCAGTGATACGAGCCTCGTCCCATTCAGTATTGAGTTTCTATTCCGTTTCCGTTTTTTCATCATCGTCGCCAAAATAGCGACTTACCCGCAATCAGGTTTGACAAATCTTGCGAAACGATTCCAAAAACCCACCCGACACGTCGCCACACTATCTCAAAAGCGTCAACCGCGCGATCGACCACATCGTCCGCAACCTCGATCAGCCACTGAACCTCGACGCCATCGCCAAGGTCGCCTGCTTCTCATCGTTTCATTTTCACCGCATCTTCAGCGCACTGATGGGCGAAACGCTTAACCAGTTCGTCCGACGGTTGCGATTGGAACGGGCGCTTTGGATGCTCTCGCATCAAGGCCCGCGATCGCTGACCGACATCTCACTGGCGTGCGGATTCGCGTCGTTGTCCGACTTCTCGAGACGCTTCAAAGACAAGTACGGCGTGCCACCCAGCGAATTCAACCTCGACCAGTTCCGCCAGAACAAGCGCGACGAGTTGGACGCCGCACTGTGCAGCCACGATTCAAACCATCATCTATACACGTTGCCGGAAGACGGTCGCGCGGACGATTTTGCGGTGGAACTTCGACAATTGCCAGCCCGACGCGTTGCTTACCTTCGGGTGCTCGATCCATACCGCGTCGGCATCGTCACTGGAGCAGCCGAGCGCTTCGTCGCATGGGCCAAAGAGCGCGGACTGGCCGACGGGCAATGGTTGGGATACATGTGGGACGATCCGGAGATCGTGGAGTTCAAGGACTGTCGTTACGACGTCGGTTTAGAAGTAGACGCGCTCGAACCGGAAGGCGAAATCGGTGTGATCGAGTTTCCTCCGATGACGGTGGCTCAGATCGAAGTACGTGGCCCAATCCAAGTCGAGATGGCGGCGATGGAATGGCTCTTCAAGACCTGGCTACCCAACAGCCGCCACGTCCCTGCCGACCACCCATTCTTCGAGGCATGGATAGGCCGCCCCTTTCAACACGGCATGGAACACTTCGAACTGTACGTACAAATTCCAGTCATACCTGCGAGATAAGAAACACCACGATGACCAACAAGAGCGATCAAACCACCACCGAGAACGGCATCGACGCACTCGTCAAGCACGCCAGACGCGTCATCGTCTTAGTAGTCGGCGGAACGGTGGTCCTAGCCGGCATCGCGCTGTTGATTCTACCCGGACCAGCCGTCGTGGTCATCCCAACCGGTTTGGCGATCCTCGCCACCGAATTCGTTTGGGCCAAGCGACTGCTCAGGAAAGTGCGCAATTCGGCCAGCGATCTTGGGAACATAATTACCGGCAAAGATTCAGCAAGCGACGCAAAGCAAAGTGGGTGAAATCCCCACTTATTCCGCAATCTTCTGCTTTTCCCATGCTTGGATACACCCTCAGTGGGCCGAGGATTCGGATTTCGTCGCGAGAACAGCGAGAACCTAACCGCGAATTCAAATTGGCGTGCGATTTGGACGATGCTTATGGGACGGATTCTTTCTTTCGAGTCATGGCCAGTGGAGATGAACAAATGTTGACGAGTAAATTGCGCGGTGTTTCGGTTTTCATACTGCTTGCCGGATTTGTGACAATCGGCGCTGGCTGCCAAACGGCTCCCACGAATAACCAAGGTGGCGATGGGATGAACGGTGGCAATGGCGGCGACGGAGGCAACGGTGGAGACGGCATGAATGGGGGTGACGGTATGAATGGGGGAGACGGTGGCGGCCAATCGACCGCAGGCAAGACCACCTACGATACCGATTGCTTGAGATGCCACGCCGAGCCGGGTACAGGCACCGGAAACGCTCCAGACATTGCGGGTGCCAGCGCAGACTTCCTCATGACGACATTCAACGAGTCGTTACACCAAGATTTATTTCCAAACTTCGAACAACAAAGCTTAAACGACATAGCCGCCTACTTGGGAACGTTCTAGATGACTGGTGGAGTTCGCAGTCACTGTTTCGTACCGAACGGAATGTTTTACTGCAGCATAACCTCAGCAATCGTCCGAACTGGCAACGACATAGCGCATGTGTCGGATTGAATTCCCGACGGAATCTGCGCCTCATTGGCCAAGATCAATGCTCAACTTCAAGACCGGAAGTGAGACTCCTTCCTCGTGCTTTCGCGCGAGGTTTGACAAGTTGATTTGAAGTCGCTCCATGGGTGAATTTAGGTTCAAGACAATTGTCGCGTCATTATCTTGAAAGCTAATCTCTTCTGAAGAGATGTTCTTGCCGTGAACCTCGTGGACGAGTTGACGGATCTTCTCTTCACCATCAGTCAATTCACGTCCCTTCGTCTTCGAGCGAAGGGCGACAAAAACCAGAACGCAAACTGCAAGCACTGCTATTAGTATAATGGACTTACTGATTGCCTGACTCCTCAGCGCTCTAAGAAAACCAATGGCTTGCTGTGGCCCCGTGACAGCTCGCTGGATACCGGTGCAGTCTGCAAGGTCTGCGTCGAAGTCGCTGTCCCAGTCGGCGCTCAGTCACGTCTCAGTTGGCACCACGATTGGTCGAATAAGGCAATCAGCCATGTTCGCGAAGTCTTCGAGATCAACATCACAATCATCACAGTTATCGAGGCCGCCTTGGCCACGCGAACTGTCCAAGTCTCTGAAGGCGAATACCGTGCCTGCCCCGCCCGGGCTGGCCAAAAAGCCGAAACCACTGCCGATCCACCGTCCAGCGCCACCCGCCTGAAGAGCAAATGATTGGCGTGGCTTAAATCCGTTCGCTCGCGCCACCGTTATTTTCACTTCTTTCTCGTTCAAAGCTGCGTATTATAGCGACATGGCTGGGTTATTTCCCGATTCTGCAATTCACCGCAAAACTTAAAAACTGGGCAAATGGTGTACCAATAGACGATTGCATCAAGGCATGCCGATTGTAGATGACCTGATACCGAACCATGCCCATGTGATCGTCGCTGTTGAATCAGCGCCGCTGCACGAGTCCCGTTGAACCTGGAACGCTAAATGACATCGTCACGCAACAACTTGGACAGCGCGCCTGATGTTGAATCCGCTCCGGCAGATGAGAGGAGGCTTCTACGTCTCTGCAATAATCTGATCACGCTGTTCGGTCTGCTCCTGATCGGGGTCGCCATATGTCTCCTATTGACCTTTGCGCTCTTCACCATCGTATCGCCAACGCACAACCCATACGTGGATATCATCGGATACATGGTCCTTCCGGGGATTCTATTGGCTGGGTTGATTATCTGTCCCATTGGCGTTTTGTGGACGAAGTTGCGACAGCGCGTTGGCAGTCGTAAGGTGGCCATGTCACTGCGGACAGCGGGGATTTTTCTGGGTATCTCATTTTTCGTGGTGCTGCCGCTCTTGGGCGTCAGCGGATACCACGGGTATCACTACACCGAATCGACGGAATTTTGTGCCAATGCGTGTCATTCCGTGATGGCACCGCAGGCGACGACGTACGAGTTTTCGCCGCACGCCCGGGTCTCGTGTGCTGAGTGCCATATCGGTTCGGGCGCGACGCCCCTTGTCAAATCGAAATTGTCCGGTTTGCGTCAGGTGTACGCGGTGACGATGGAGACCTATTCGCGCCCCATTCCCCCGGCAATTACCGAATTGCGCCCGGCGCGGGACACGTGTGAATCGTGCCACTGGCCCGAGAAATTTTTCGGTGACCAACTTAAGACGAACGTCTATTTTTCCCAAGATGAGAAAAACACTCGGTACGATTTGCGGATGGTTCTTAAAACCGGCGGAGCGGATGCATCCCTCGGGCTGATGGAGGGAATTCATCTGCACATGCTTCAGCACATTGAGTTTGTCGCAATTGATGAGAATTTGCAGCACATTCCTTGGGTCCGCTATTTGGACGAATCGGGTCAGGAATTCATCTACCGATCAGACGGCCGTCCGGCGACGGAACCACCGCCAGAAGGAATACGTCGAAAGATGGACTGCATGGACTGCCACAACCGTGGTGCCCACAAATTCCGTTCGCCACAGGAATCGGTGAATATCCTGTTGCGTGCCGGTCACATCGATGCAAGTCTGCCATACATCAAGCGCGAGGCGGTGTCGGCATTGTCGGGTTCATTCACCGATCGAAGTCAAGCGTTGACCGCAATCTCCAATGATCTTCTTCATTTCTATCAGGAAGAACACCCTGAGGTCTGGCGGGAGGCTGAGGAAAAGGTGACGCAGGCGGTTGAAGCCGTGAAGCGGGAATACCAGCGGAACTTCTTTCCCGAGATGAAAGTCAACTGGAAAACTTATCCAAGCAACATTGGCCACCTGGACTCACCCGGCTGCCTGCGCTGCCATGACGGTCAGCATGTCAATCAGAATGCCGAAGCGATCAGTTCCGACTGCAACGTCTGCCATACTTTTCTAAATGAAGATGAAACTGGGCTTCGAGAGGGTGAGTTCGATCATCCGATGAAGATTCATGAGCGGTGGCGCGGTCTTGGTCCCCACCGGAACATGCGCTGCGATCAATGTCACACTGGTGGGCCGCTTCCGAGGTGCGCGGAATGCCACGCCACCGGGGAATGGCTCAAGCAGAGAGGCATGCATGAATTTGATGAAACAGCGCCGACTGTGTCCGACTAACGATTTTCCGAGCACATGTTGATTTTAGAGCATCAACTACAATTTTCTTCGTAAAGGTCGTCGAGTTACGGCGGCGTCACCCGAGACTGGTCGGCAGGATCTTGAAGATAAACGCGAGGCAGAAGTACACGCCAATCATCACGAAAATCACGCCGGTGATGCGTCGCGCCCAACGCTCAAAGGTGCTGATTCGGTTGAACGCCTTCGCCATGGCATTGGCGCTCATCACGATGAGGATGGCGAAGAGAACGACCGGCAGCGCCGTACTAATCCCGAACACCGCGGGCAGCATAACGCTGGACTCGAATTTGACCGCCAGTGGGATCAGGCCAGCGAAGTATAGGGCTGCCGACGCCGGGCAAAACGAGAGTGCGAACACAATTCCAAGGATAAGTCCAGCCCACACGCCCCAATCCGCCACCTTCTGACCGACCCGCTGTCCGAGGTCGGAGCCGCGAGTCGGGAGTGAAATCATACCCAACAGGACCATTCCCAGTAGGATCAGGATCGGGCCCAGCAGCTTATTCATGTACTTTTGGAGCGTGATCGAGATCGTTGGTGCCGACAGCAAACTGCTTACTAGGATCGCCGCGATGGCGACGTACACGAGGCTGCGGCCGAGCGTGTAGAGCAGGCCCGTGAGCAGCGCCGCCCGAGGATTCTCGACTCGGCGGCTGATGAACGATATTGCCGCGATATTGGTGGCTAGCGGGCACGGGCTGATCGCCGTTAGGATGCCCGTCCAGGCTGCAGCCACAATCGCTGCCCACAGTTCAGCTTCCATGGCTAAGACTCCAGGTACTCGCGAACCTGCTCCGCAACGTACTGTTTGAACTGCACATTATCATCGTGCACATATTGCCAGACCTTTTCCATGTTGGTCCAGTTGCGCTGTTTTCCGTCGTGCATGTCAATCAAAACGAGCGAACTCGCAACGAGTTGGTAGTCTTCAATGAAGTGAGTGTTAGGCGGCTCTTCCATGTTCACCACATGCCACTCGAGTTCGCCATTTCTGAGGGCTGCGGCAAACTGCTCGCGCAGCGCCTCTTCGGCCAGGCGTTCAATCTTGTTGCACGTCATGCATCGCTGTGTGTTGTGGAAGTAGTAGACAATGACCTTGTGGTCCGGCTGCGTCGGGAGCGTGTTCTTCGCCGTGTTCTTTCCAGCTACGCCGCGCGACTCGCGGCCTGATTCAGGCACCTCTGTTTCCTGCAGGTTAGGTGGCGTCACCAGCGCAGGCGTAGCGTCGCCACCCGCATCGGTCGTCTTGAGCTCACTGATGACGAGGTAGCCGATGCTGACGGCTACAAACGCCAGCAAAGTCGAGGTCCACAGGCTCTTTGCATTCATTGTGTTTCTCCGGGACGTTTCTGCTAGTCAGCTTACGCTGTAAGTAGTTTCTCCAATTCCGCTTCGCTGGGGATCTTCCCGGTCACCTTGACTTTTCCGTCAATCGCGAGCGCCGGCGTCATCATCACACCGTACTCGGTGATCTTACCGATGTCCTTCACATGCCCCAGCGTATAGTCGAGCCCGAGCCGGTCGGCGACTTTCTTCGTCGCGCCTTCGAGCAGGTTGCACTTGGCACAGCCCGTTCCGAGAATTTCGATCTTCATCAGCGACTCTCCTTATTGCGCAAATGCGCCGTATGTCATGCCCGCCATGGTTGACAACACGACAACCAGGGCGACATAGACAACCGTCTTTTGCGTGCCCATCACGGAACGAATCACCAGCATGTTGGGAAGCGACAGCGCCGGTCCAGCCAGCAAGAGTGCCAACGCCGGGCCCTTGCCCATGCCTGCACCGAGTAGGCCTTCGAGAATCGGCACTTCGGTCAGTGTGGCGAAGTACATCAACGCGCCAGCGAACGACGCGAATAGGTTTGCTCCCAGACCATTCCCACCAACCGACCCGGCTATCCAACTCTCCGGGATCAACGCAGGGTGCCCCGGGCGTCCCAGAAGGATGCCGGCTACGAGCACTCCAACGAACAGCAGTGGCAATATCTGCTTTGCGAACGCCCACGTGTTGGCGACCCACGTGTTCAGTTCATCTTTGCCAAACCAAGCCCCCAGCATGAACAACAGTGCGATCAGGAGCACCCCCGAGATGATCCACTTCACTGACGCGAGTGCGGCACCGATGCCATCGGCGTCGAGGGCCTTCCAGTTGGCGAAGACGAGTATGCCGATCATGGAACCAAAGTAGAGAATCGTCTGCCACATTGGTCGTTCGTGGTCATCGTCGCCAATGACGAAATCCCCTTGCGAAGTGCGGGCTGCCTCTTCCTTCCGGTAGATCAGGTGCATGGTCAGGCCGATGATGACGCTGAAGACGATCGCGCCAACCGCCCGTGCGACGCCGAGTTCCCAGCCGAGCACCCGTGCGGTGAGGATGATCGCCAGGACGTTGATCGCCGGACCAGAATAGAGGAACGCAACTGCGGGCCCGAGCCCTGCGCCGCGCTTATGTATGCCGGCGAATAGCGGCAGAATTGTGCACGAGCACGCCGCCAGAATCGTCCCCGAGACTGCCGCCACACTGTACGCGACGACCTTGTGTGCCTGCGCGCCGAAGTACTTCATCACCGCTGCCTGTGATACGAAGGACGCAATCGCACCCGCAATAAAGAGCGCGGGCACCAAGCAGAGCATCACGTGGTGACGCGCATAATCCTGCAACATGAGCAACGCTTCGCGGCCGGACGTCAGGAGCTTGCCGCCATCAGCTGGAAGAATCTCAAAAGGCAAGATGTACGCGAGGAGGAAGATGGCCAGCATGGCGCCCAGAACAGCCAACGTCCTTGCGCCGCCACTCCATTGCCGCATGGCCATGAGGCCATGGATGGGCTTAAAAAAAATGCGGATGGGGGCACCTACGCCCCGCATGCCGCTTTTTGTGCCCTCAAGTTTTCTTTCAGCACCGACTCGAGACACTTCCAGAATCCTCCCAAACAACTGACTTTTACGCGATAGAACGTCATCGTGCCTTCTTTGCGGGCCGACACGATGCCCGCGTGCTTTAGAACCGACAAGTGCTTCGATACTGTGGACTGGTCGGCACCGACCAACTCCGTCAGATCGCAGACGCACAACTCGCAGTCGGTCAAGGCATCGAGCATCACCAATCGGCTGGGATGCGCCAACGCCTTGGCGATCCGCGCCCGGGCTTCGTACCGCTCAATGGAATGTTTCGGCGTCATCTTCATGGCTATATGGCCATTATACCATGAATATCGGCGAAGTCAAGCACAGAGCTCCATTTGAAATGGCCCCAAGCCATTTCGATGGATGGACCTGGCCTGTGTCGGGGCGATGACCCGACCTACGTCACTGCTCGGGTGCCAAAACTAATGCGTGGAATATGGGTCTGTTGATCACGATTCGCCCTCATTGGACGGAAGCTCATCTCCATGAGCAGGCCGGACGAATTCCAAACTCGCTCTCGAACTCGCACCAAAACATCTAAAATTTGACCTGGCTATCAGCAAACTAACTCTGTTTGCTCCACCTTCGAAATGCTCGTCGTTAAACTGCACGAGATCGTCTTCCCAATAGCAAACTGGGCAAATGTCATGTGTCCCGGGAGGCTGGTCCGTGAGCGTTATCGATTGACAGCATGGGCACGGGAATTTCACGGCTACGGCCCTTTTTTCAATGATTGATTCCTGATGATTGGGCAAGGCGGGAGTCGAACCCGCACGAGGTTTACCCTCGGGGGATTTTAAATCCCCTGCGTCTGCCATTCCGCCACTCGCCCGTGTTTGGATGATGCTTGCCATTCGATTTTTTGTCGATTGGCGTCTTTCGTTGATTTATGACAGTTGCCGAAATGACGTTGGTAACAGGTGCGTCCGGGACGCACCCTACATTTCTTCCCGGCGCCTGCTTTTCTTCCTTGCGTTTGCTTAGTCTCTTACTTCGATTTCTAGTTCTACGAAGTCGAAGCTGGGGACGTCTTGGAATAATAATCCGAACTCGTCCGAGACGACCAGATCTCTGATGATATCGTTCTTCACCGTCAGCCGGATGTAGTGAAAACCGACGCCCATCGGCACATCGTCTGTGGAATCATCGGAGAAAACCGTGCCGGCTGCCAACGTGGTTGGGTCTTCGTCCGTCGCGCCGGAACTCCATTCAAACGAAGCAATCGTCGCTCCATCGCCCGGTACGCTGCCCGTTCCAACCAGTCGCACGGTTTCTTGGCCGTTGCCGTCTGAACCCTCTACGAGGAATCCGGTGTCGGTTAGCGATACTGTCTGCCCGCCGATGGCTTCGACCGAAATGACGGCTTCGGGCCAACTGGTGGTGCAGTTGATTACGTTTTGGGCGCATTGGCTTTGAATCGCCACGCGGGCGGTTTCCGGTGCCAACGCTTGCGGCAGCGGCTCCACACAGCCCCCAGTCACGAGAATGCCGAAAGCGGCGGCCGACATGCCCAGTATCCCGATAAGACGTCGATTCATGGGGTCATTCATAGCGATTTTCCCTTCTGAAGCCGAATTTGGCGGTTTTTCCGATTTTGCGGACAGTTGGTCGGCCGCAAGATTCGGCTGATCTCGTGAAAGATTATACCGATGCGGCGACAACAGCCTAGTACCGGGTCACGGTTTGGGCTTGCGTCGCCCGAACGAGTGACCTAAGAATTGATTGTCGTCGGCAGGTGCCGACCTTTCCAGGGGAGTTGAGAATCATGCGAAAGCAGGCAACCCAAGCCCTCATCGTCGCGACGCTGGCTCTCTGCGCTGGTGGCGGGTGCTCGCAGATTCAAACGGTTTTTCACCGGCCAGGCGATGGTGCGCCCGCTCGAACGCCCCAAGTGTCCAATCGTTCTGTGACGGTCGTGGACGAAGAACGCAACAACCTTGGAGTTCAAACCGGATCATCACGCTCAAGCAAGTTGAAGCTGGCGAGGGTGGCGTCGTATCAACCGCCGGAGTTACGCACTGCCCCCGTCCAGTCGAAGCCTAGAATCGCTCCGCAGGGTCAACCCATTGAGAACAATCCGGCACCTTCGAATTCATCGGTGTTGGCGAAGAACATGAATACGAATGGCGCCCAGCGCACCGACGGTGCCAACAAGACCGATCAACTTGATCCCCGAACAGCCGACTCGGGCCAACGTCGCTACACCGCACCCGGTGCCGCGATTCGTGGCCTGGGACAGATTACAAGTTCGGCTGCCGCGTTCGCGCTAGGGGCTGCAGACAACAAAACAGCAGCATCATTGTCACAATCGCTAGTCACGAACGCGCAAGGCACGCAAGGGGCGGCGGGACTGACTGCGGGGTCGCCTTCGGTTGGCGGCGTGACGACTGGTAACCCTGGAATTCAGTCCGGTCTTTTAACTGGTCTGGCGTTTGCGAATCCGAACAGCAATCTCTTCACCCCACAGGTAAACCGAGCGTCTGGAATAAACGGCGGTCGATGTACGCTTGTTCGGGCGGGATTGCTTGAAGGGAATCAGGCGTGCCATTCGCCGAAGCATCGGCAACGATAACTGAATTACTTTCGTTTGCGCTTGCGGGCTTTGCGTTTATCTTTGGTGTTGACTCGGCGCTTGGATGTTGTGCCCGCTTTGCTGCGGACGCTTGGCATCTGGCCCGCCGCGGCCATCTGCGACATTTGTGAGCCGAAGCGCATGCGGTCGCGCATGCCCATGCCAGCCATCCCCTTCATCATGTCGCGCATCTGCGAGAATGACTTCACCAAACCGCTGACGTCGGACGTCGCCGCTCCGCTGCCTTTGGCGATACGCCTTCGCCTCGACGTGTCGATGAGCGCCGGATTCGCCCGTTCCTTCTTGGTCATCGACAACACGATCGCTTCCATGCGGCTGATCTCTTTGTCGTCGACTTGCATTTCCGAACCCATCCCGCCGAAACCGGGCAGCTTCTTGAGGATGTCGCGCATCGAGCCCATCTTCTGAACTTTGCGCATCTGATCGAGAAAATCGTCGAGGGTCATGGAACCCTTGGCCATCTTCTTTTCGAGCTTGACTTGTTCGTCAGCGTCGAATTGTTCCTGCGCCTTTTCGACCAGCGTCAGCATATCGCCCATGCCGAGGATGCTGCCAGCCACCCGATCGGGATGGAACGATTCCAACGCGTCGAGCTTTTCGCCCATACCGACAAACTTGATCGGCTTGCCGGTCACGTGTTTGAGCGAAAGCGCCGCCCCACCGCGCGTGTCACTGTCGAGCTTCGTCAAGATGCAGCCGTCAAGTTCCAACCGATCGTTAAACGCCTTCGCCGTTGCGACTGCGTCTTGACCGGTCATCGCGTCGAGTACGAGATAGATTTGCTGCGGCTTGCAGGTGGTCGCGATCTTGGCGACTTCGGCCATCATTTCTTCGTCGATCGCCAGGCGGCCCGCCGTATCGAGGATGACCACGTCGCGATCGGTTTTGCGGGCGTGGCTGATCCCGTTGCGGCACACCTTCACGGCGTTGAGATGACCACGTTCGGTGTAGACCGGCACGCCGATTTGCTCGCCCAAGACCTCAAGCTGATCGATGGCTGCCGGTCGCTTCAAGTCGGCTGCGACGAGCAAAGGCCGCTTCGCACCGGCGATGATCTTCCGCGCGAGCTTACCGCACGTCGTCGTCTTACCGGAACCTTGCAGACCGGCCATCATGAGGACGGTTGGCCCACCGGAGATGAACGGAATCTTCGGATCGACCGGGCCCATCAGTTGCACGAGTTCATCGTGGACGATTTTGATGATGAGTTGGTCGGGCTTCAGCGTGTTGATGACTTCTTCGCCGATCGCCTTTTCGTAAACCTGATCGCAGAAGTCGCGGGCGACGTCGATGTGGACGTCGGCTTCTAATAGTGCGGTGCGTACCTCGCGCATCGCCTCGCGGACGTTGTCTTCGGTGATGCGGCCTCGACCACGAAGCCCCTTGAATACGCCGCTAAACCGCTGCGTGAGTGAATCAAACATGAAAACCTATCACCTCAAAGTGGGATCAATTGCTCTGAACTGATTGTCTACAATGAGCGTATTTTCGTCAACGCATCGGCATCGCGTGCGTTACTGCAAGATTGCCACATGTCGCAGGAAATGCCTGTAAGAATGCGACGTCCGATGCAGTGGGATACCACATCGGACGCCGCGTTGAGTCAAACGTCGTAGGAATTTGGAGATTTATTCTTCCATTTCTTCCGGCTCGGCTGGCTCAGTCGGCTCGGGAACAGCCACCGATCCGCGGTCTCTGCGTGCGCCTTTTCGACCACCGCGTCTTTGTTTGCGGTCGAATCGCTCGCCTTTCGGAGGCTTGCCATCAAGCACGTCGGTGAAGGCCTGCTCGATTTCGGTATCGCGATTCTCTGCTCGCTTGGCGATATGATTGCGAAGTCCTTCCAGTCGCTTTTCAAGGCGGGTAACTTCCTGCTCCATCCGAGCCTGTTGGGCATCGAACGCGGCGACAACCAATGGGCGGATCTCTGTGCTGAGCTCTTCCTTGGTGGCATCGTCGTCCGCCTGTCGATACTCGCGAACCAATCGACGAAGCTCAAAGCGGCTCTTCTGCTCGGCGATCTTGATTTGGAACATGTCCGGATCGTCCTTGGAAAGTTCATGCATCCGCAAGATTTCAGGAAGCATACGACCGTGCTTGCGATCCAGCTTCAGCTTTCCGTCTTCCCCTTCAGCTGACTCCAACGCTGCACTGACCTCCGGGTAATGCTCAGCCACAAAATCCCGAACCTCTTCGCGCTCTTCGTCGGTCATGCGATTCCAGAGCATCGCTCCAGGACGCCGACCACCACGCCTCCCACGACGCCCTTCAGCGCCTTCACGCGGCCCCGGCCCAAATCCTTCACCTCGATCGCGACGGAACCCACGACGTCCGCGCGGTCCGCGCTCGCCCACTTCGTCCTCTGCGACATCATCCGCGGTAACCGAAGCATCACCCGGTTCGGGTTCGTCAACACCCACCGCCGAAGCCGACGACGATGCAAACGCCAGCGCCAACGACGCAAACACAACCGGCATCCATTTGCAATTCAATCCACTCTTATACATCTCGGTCCGTCCTTTCATGATTTGATGGGGCGATCGATATCGCCCCGACTATTTTCAAACTTTCGCCTGTATTAACCGGCAAGTTTCCGATGTACTTACGAATCCAACAACGACGCGCTATCGCTGTACAATTGATCAATTGCATCTTCGATATCTTCAGTTCCAAGTTCGTCCGTTATGTCTGGCAGCGAAACAAGGGCATCGCCCAGATCATTCAAGTCCGACTCAAAGCCCTCTATATCACTGTCAAAATCAGAATCAGTGCCAAAATCAAATCCCGTCGAATCGGTCAAAATGTAGGCCCAGTCGTCCAAGGCCGAAACACCAACAGCGTTCTGCGGCTCAGTTGATTTCAACAAACTTGGCAGCACCACCACCGCGATCATCGCTGCCGATGCCAACGTCATCAGTGCGCCCCACATGGGTACCTTTCTCGCAGGTACATCACCGGTCGATCCCGCGTCATCGCCGCCCGTGACCGCGAGTTCAACAAGCTCACGCCGTACGGCACTCTTTGTCGCGACGATGGTCTTGGCGCATGGCGGTACAGTCTTCGCCACGCCGAAGGACGCCGAACCGTTGGCAGCTTCAGAAAGATTTTGCTCACCGGCTTCGACGTTTGCACGCATCTTGGCATGCTCGATCACGCGACTTGCTGGCTCCGGATACTGCTTCGAACACTCCGCGAACCACTTTTCAAGTTGCTCAACTTCTGCCGCGAGCGACAATTCTTGATCAAGTTTTTGATCGTCATTTTGATTCATGGGTCTTACCAACTCTCACATTCCAAATTCACGCAGCACCTAGCCAACCTGCGATCGGGCGTCGTCGACATTCATTAAATCACGCAGCTTCTGAAGACCACGATGCGCTCGAGCGAGCGCCGTTCCCAAAGGCGTATTCATCAACGTCGCAATCTCCAAAAACGAGAGATCCGAAAAATGCCGCAGCATGATGACCTCGCGTTCGGCTTCGGGCAGTTTCGCCAGCCCTTTCTGAAGCGCGTCCACATCGTCGGCCAACCGCATCGAAGCCTCTGGGTCGGGTGCGGAAACATCTTCGGTTTCGCCCCACCCATTTCCCCCTTCACCTGCGTTGGAGGACCCGGCCTCAAAAGGGATCACCTTCGGCGCTCTGCCGACCCGCCGGATGCGATCGCGAACCAGATTCGTCGCGATCCGAAACAACCACCCCTCAAACCGGTGGTCGTGCTGATACGAGTCGATCATCCGCACCACCCGAAGGAACACGTCTTGAAGCAAATCGTCGGCTTCGTCTCTCGACCCGATCAGCCGGTACAGGTACCCGTGCAGTCGGGTACCAAAGGCGTCGATCAATTCGTCGAACGCTTCGGACTCATGGGCCTGGGCCCGCTGAATCAGGTCGGTCAATCTTGTCGGGGTCATTTCCATATCCACCGCCCTAAACGTCATGCGAGGAGGGGTTATTGCAACGAAAATTCAAGAATCGGTGTAATAAATCGTCGATTGTGGACCCTCCATCGGTTGCAAATCTCGCCATGATCCCTATTATCTCCCCGACTAACTTGATGCAGGAACCGGTCTAGTTGCATCAGATCGCAGTTTGGAGAATATTCATGGCTCGTGAATGCTATTTTCTGGGTAAGAAAACCCGCAGCGGACGCTCCCTGGCGCGTCGTGGTAAAGCCAAGCGTCTCGGTGGTGTCGGTATCAAAACCACGGGCGTAACCAAGCGTAAATTCAAACCAAACATCCAACGCGTTCGCGCTTTGGTGGATGGCAAGGTTTGCCGGATCAAGGTGTCTGCAAAGGCCATCCGTATGGGCTTGGTCGTTAAACCGCCCAAACGCGATTGGAAGCCTGAAGACGCAAAATAGGCGTCCACGTTGTATGCGTCGCCTCGACTTCGCGATGCATTTGCGTCAACTCATCATCATCAATTATAAAGCGAATCCGAGCGATCGGTTTCGCTTTTTTCTTGGGTTCATTTCGATGACCGAGCCCGCGACCGTCGGAGATTCAACCGCCATGGCCAAGCCGCTTACCGAAGCCGAGGTCCGCCACATCGCCACGCTGAGTCGCCTCCAATTAAGCGATGAGGAAGTCGCGAT
>BQJS01000101.1 GCA_021604825.1 Phycisphaerae bacterium
ATTACCTGCTTTACGATAGAGGCGCGCTCGAATTACCTGAGAGGCAGGGGCGTTGACCAACTGTGCCGCGGCTTGCAGGTAGAGGACTTCTGCCTCTTCTGCGCGACCGTCTGAGCGAGCAATATCTCCTTGTTTCTCTTGCAGCGAAACCGATAGCGATGCCAGTGAAGGATCCGAGCCGATTAGATCGTTCATTTCGGAGAGACGATCTGCGACATCATCGAGCAAACTCTTGCGCACAACTTTGCCGCCCGCCAATGATTCGATTTCCTCATCGACTTTTGTCACAAGGTGTCCAAGCGTGTTTTGAGCCAACGCCGCGAAACTGCGAGCCAGGTCCCTTTCCTTCTGTGCGGCCACCTGGTGTGTTTTGGTTCGGAGGTTTGACCAGATCAGCAGCGCGAAGATAGTGATGGTTGTGGCTACCTGTACCCTATACTTGCGGATCATCCGCCGGGATAGATACCAGCGATGATCGATGCGCGCTTGTACAACGCCACCTGAAAGATAGCGATCCAAGTCGTCTGCGAGTGCGTCGGCGGACTGGTAGCGCTCATTCTTGTTCTTTGCGATCGCCATCGACACGATCGCCTGAAGGTCGTTATCGAAATCAACCGGCTTCAGAGAGTACGTGGAATCGCCGAGAACCAACGCTTCTTTCAAGCTTCGCGGATTCGCCCGTATGATGTTCTCTCGGACTTTCTCCTTGTCGCCATCTACATCGTATGGATAGACCCCCGTTAGGAGTTCAAACAGTAGAACACCCAAGGCGTAGACATCGCTGCGAATATCCAATGTAGTAAACCCGGTCGCTTGCTCAGGACTCAGGTAAGGCAATGTGCCCACCACATGACCGATCAATGAAATGTTGTCCTCGGCGTCCGGTTCGCCCATTGCCTTGGCCAGACCAAAATCGAGAATCTGCGGCTCTCCGTCGTCATCGATAAGGATGTTGGTGGGCTTCAAATCGCGATGGATGATTCCCCGCTGGTGGGCACGGCTTACGGCCCGTGCGATCTTCACAAACATTGCATTACGCATACGGGCTTCGGGTGCATTCAGGAAGGCGTACTTGTCCGCTGGCATTCCATAGATCATCGGCATAACAAAATAAGGCTGGCCATTCACGACTCCACTGTCATAGACCGGCACGATATTGGGCAGTTGCAGTCGCGAGACCAATCGAATCTCCCGAGCGAAACGCTTCGCGCGTCGTTCATTTGAGAATTGGCTGCCGCCCATCACCTTGATAGCAACGTCGCGCTGCGTAGAGAGTTGGTGGCCGCGAAACACGGTGCCTTGCCCACCCTCTTGGAGTATGTCCACCACTTGGTAGCCAGCCAGTGCAACATCCAGCAATGCCACCCGATGTTCCCGCTCTGGTGTATCCTGTTCCCCCGGCCCAGGAACCTTGACGGCCTTTTCTGCGTTGATGATCATTTGCAGATCGCGAGCCGATTCCTCCAACTTAGGCATCAAGTGTGGAAAACGGCGCGTGAGGTCGATTTCGGAAAGCGTTCTCCCTTCACGCAGCAGTTGGTTGATTTGTGCAATGGCAGCTTGAAAGTCCTCTGCAGGCGTTCCGTTTGTGGACGGAGTGTGTGGCACGCGTGTATTCCTCTGGGAGTGTCTAGTCGTCAGGCGTCACTCGCGGCATCGCTCATAAACCGCGCTGCGGATCTGAGTTCTGCTCGCAACCCTGACAGGCCTCGATCGAGAAGTCCGTGGACCGAAGAAGCGCTGCGCCCCATTTTCTGCCCAGCTTCCTCATAGGACAACCCTGCAAGGTGGCACAGTTGCACGGCCGTCCGTTGATCCTTCGGAATCTGAATAAGAGCAAGTTGAATAGACTTAGCCGCCTCACGCATGGCCGCTTCACTACTCGGTGTTGGACGTTTTCCCGAAACCATGTCGAACAGATTCACGAATGATGTCTGATCATTCTCATGCAAGATTTTAACCTTGCCATCGCGTCCGCCGCGTTTGATGGTCTCAAATGCTCGGATTCTGTCGAATAGAACAGAAGAGGAGGCAGTTTTTAGGTACGCACGCATGTTGCAGATGCCCGAGAACCTGCTCGGACCGTGCGATTTCAGTACACGCTCAAGAACGTCTTGAAGCACATCATCAACTTCGATTTCACGGCGGAGACGCTGGGGAATTCTTGGCTGGAGATACTCCCTCAGGGCCGGCAAATGCTCCAAGAGCCTGGTGTGTGATTCCTGCGTCGGCATACAATATTTCCAGAAAAGGCACCCTCACAATAGGTGCCAAGTGGCCCACAGTATACCGAGTGCGAATCGCCCAACCAAGGATCAAGCCTGACTGTACGACAGCTCTTTTGGCGATTTGCCCAATTGATTAGACGTGACAAGAGTCAGCTCCGAGGATTTGAGCGCGCCGCACTATCGCAGTTTTCGCCCATGATACTGGTGATTCGGACAGGCCATTGACCGCGGACACGCTGCTGTCAACCCGACCAGCCAATGTCCCATTCACCATTTTTCGGTTCGTTGCAACAGTCGACAGCTCCACGTATGAGGGAACATGGGGGGCTTGCTAAGTTGGTGCTGACAATGCGGCTGAAGTTAGTGGAACGCAGGCTTGGCGTAACGACATTGAGGAACATCCAACCAAATCACAACTGCGAAAAAACGTGCCGAACAGCTGCGCCAGGTCGGGGAGGCATAAACTGCCCAACTCGCCATTAGTATTGATGGTCTTCGCAGGCCTACGGTGCTGACCAAAATGTCAACAGATTCTCGAAGATTCCGCGCGCGATCCAAGGGCTGACTGCGTCTTGATAAGCGGGCCGTGATGGAAGGAAAGGCATGTCGGATTTGGCTCCGGACTGACTATTTCGCTTTGAACTAACCACAATCAAAAGATTCGTTCTGGACAGAAGCCGATTCCGATCTTGCCGCTCTGCCAGTCAATCATTGATATCAGTCCAGAAACACTGAACCGGTCAGACGAATGTGTCCGCAGGCGTTGCGGCAAGCTAGATGGCGCCGACCAGTATCCGGCCACTGCCACCGCAAGCATTGATCCATTGTAACTGCAAATAGATTTGGGAATGCTACGTGTTGCCATTAGCAGGGCCGACCGGTCTCCGGACGTCACCCGGGCTGACAATTGGATTTCGGAATTTTGCGCGCGCCGACCGGCCCTTGATAACGCCTTCAAACATAATTGTGGACGCTGGCGGGTCGGGCAAGTGTCTTGTGCATGCACACCGACCAGTGCGTCAGGGACTTTCGCAGGTCCGGCCCGCCGCCCCTTTTTTTGAATTCGGCCCGGGACTACCCGAATGAGAGGTCCAAATCCGCTTCAGCAGCTTTACGACTTGCTGTCTGCATCGCAGCAGAACTACCACGCTTGCATCAACCACCTCGATCACAGTGAAACCTGCGTTGGAGATAAACGGCTACGATGGCATCCACATGTGCTGGCACCCGGGTGACAACCTTGTTGATGTTTTTTTCGGTGAATCGAAAATGTACGTCAATGTAGGGGACGCTCTAACCCGCGCAGGTCCAAACAGAACAGGGTCAAAATGTCGACGCCTTGATTGAGATTCTGGGATGCACATTGATTCGTATTGAGACGGGCTTGCAGGTGATGAAGCGCTTTGTCTCCCATATGCGTCATTTCTGCGTCAGTCTCTATTCGATTGCGACCCCGGCCTGACTCCGAAACCAATCGGTAATGAGTCTGCATTGGCTCAAGACTCAGAATGCTGTCCGTAAACCCAGAGGCTATCCCAAAACCGGACAATTGGTACCTTCATCTATTTTCACCTCATGATGAAACTCACGGAAGTGCACCTCGATTGGGGATTGGACAGTTCCTTCAAGAGAAATGAGTCGGATGCAGCTAACCAACAAGGACTGAGATCGATGGAAGGCACGCAGATGTGGAGATTCGCGCCGACTTCACGGAGTCGATTGTTGCATTGGGAATCGATCTCAACATTGCGTACAACGCACTACAGACTTGGATAGCGTCAGCGTGGCATCCCATTGGGATGCGGCCGGCTCGACCATCGACGGTGACTTGCTGGGCGGAAACTCCCTGGTCAACATCGGACCAGGTTCAGACATCTTGCTGGCGACGCTGACGTTTGAAGCACTTGCACCCGGTACAACATCCATCGCGATTTCGATTATTGGCGACGAGGACGAAGGCTTCGCGCTCGATAATCTTTCTGGCTTGGCTTCGGTAGCGAGCTTTGCGACCAGGTTAATTACGGTTCCTGAACCCGGTTCGTTGGTATTGTTCATCAGTGCGGCCACGTTTGCCCTTTGCCGTCGCCGAAGAAAGTAGCAGTATTGGTTGCGCTTTCCGAGGGCCTGCGACTGCAAATCTTGGATCTCAACGTATTGAATCCAAGGAGCTCCGATGCAGAGTGATCAAATTTTCGTCTCGGCACTTGCGTTCGAGCGTTGCCAGGCATTGCGCAGAAACAAACGCGCCCGCGACCTTTTGGGTCGCGAGCGCGTTTCGTTGGGGCAACAGATGTGGGTTCTGCTGCTTAGGGATTTACGATGGGATCTAACGCGCCGCCGTTGAGTGGGATGTCGGCGGTCAATTGTCCGGTGGACACTTGCATCAGCGTTGACGTTTCACCGTCACCATTGATGCCCACGATCCAGATGTCCGTTCCGAGTACCGTCACGCCGTACCAACGCACCGTCGGATCGGGCAGTCGATAAGTCGCGACGACCACATACTCAACCGGATCGATCAACATCAGGTTCCTGCCACGCATCGCCCAGACCAACTCACCGTCAAACGCCAGGGACGAAAGGAACAGATCGAATTCAGCATTGTCCAGCATCTCGTCCGGCTCGACCTCCGCGTTGACAGTGGCAAACTTGTAACGGTCCAAAGAAGAATCGCGACCATGAAGCAGAATGATCTTGTCCACAGGATTCTGCGCTGCGGCGCGAATGAACAACCGTTCGCCGATCGTGTCGGTTCTGAACGTGTCGGTGGTGGTGGTACTGTTGGCAGCGTACCGATCGAGATCCGTGTTGCCACCGCATCCACAGGTCGACCAGTTGTCACCGTCCTGCATGAACTTGGTCTGACGGGCGAAGCCAAACTCGACCGGATCGCCAACGACACCGGTGGCTGGATCGATCGGATAGTGCGAGTAACCATTCTGGCGGCCCGTGACCCAAAGTGATACGCCATCGTTCGCCACCTCAGCCGACGAATCGATCTTAAACGGCAACTCATGGCGAACTTCTTCGATCAGCTGATGGCACCGAAACTCGTCGGGCACGTTCTCCTCGCGCACGAACGTCGACGTCTGCAATTCGCCGTCGGTCAGTTCGAGTGTGTCTTCGTCGATGATCGCAAACGTCAACACCTTCGGGCTGTCGCTAGCACTACTAAGGATCAATTCGTTCTCATCCGTATGCACATAGATCGCCGAATTACACTCTTTGGCTTGGGTGCTGAAGTTCTCGTAGAACACCGTCGCCAAACCGTCATCATTGAATTCGACGTAGGTCAAGTAGAAGTCCTCGCGGTGCTCGTTGAGCGCGGCGCCGGACTCGTGCTTCCACGATCCGATCAGCAGTTCGGCGTTGGTCGGGAATTCTTCTTCACCGTTTGTATTGATCGGATCGGGTCCGTTGGTGTTGATTGGGTCTGGCGACGGAAAAGGTTCGGGTGATGGTTCGGGCGTGCCCTGGACGTTGCACCCGCAACAAGCCATCAAAATGCACGCCACCCCTGCAAGCATCACATCCCTGGTTTCAAATCGGTTGTTCATCATTCTACTCCTGGTCATGGCTCCGGAACACTTGCCGGATTTTCTTGATTCGTTCTCGACACCGTCGCCACTCGACGGGTCCACTATTCATGCGACAGCGGGCGACGAGATTCACACATTGGTTGAATGTATTTTTTGTCGCCGCGCGAACTGCGACGCACGCAATACAAGCGCATGATCTGGCGCAAACGAATCGAGCCGCGACGTTGCGAGAAAAATCCTCTACAACGCGCGGCTCGAATCATGATACGTCTACGACTTGGCGATAGGGTGGCCTGATCGGTTTCGCTGGGCCCAAGGGCGTCAGCACGTCGCCAGGTGAATTTACTTATGTCGCCGCCAATCCTGTCGACACTTCCATAATCGTCGTGCCGTCCTCAAAATCGGAGATAAGCAGGAAGATTTTGTCATCCTCGACCACGATGCCGACCGGGTAGACTTCCGGATCGGGCAGCACATAAGTCGTTGCAGCTTCAAATGTCGCCGGATCGATCTGCAGAATACGGTTGCTCGTGATTCCCCAGAGATACTCGCCGTCATGGCTCATGGATCGGAGCGAGATATCGAACAACACGCTGTCGACCAATACATCTGGCTCTGCACTGGTGTCGATCTGAAGTACCCGATAGTCGTCTTCTCCACGAGGACGGCCTTGCACCCAGAGTTCTTCTGAATTCGGATCCACCGCGGCAGCCCGCAGATTGGTGTCGATTCCCAAGTCAAGTTTTGTATCGACGGAATCGACTTCAACGCCGGCCTGCGTGAATCGCTTCGTGGTTTCGTTACCTCCAGCATGATCCTGCGTCCAAAAATCCTGATCCTGCATGGCGTGCAGGTAGGAGAAGCTTTGTGGCGCGGGAACCGGTGCGTGTACCACGCCAGTAGCAGTCACGCGTGTCAACTCTTTTCCGTCGCCGGAATTGAACCAGAACGCGTCTCCGTCGAATTCCAGTTCGCCCCGTCCACCCCACTCGACGCCGACTGGGATTTCATCTTCGATTAACAATGTGATGCAAACGTTCTCGATCGGTACACTGTCGGCACGTGAGAACGTCGACTCTGATCCATCCGCTTCAACCACAGTGAGCGAATCGAAACCATCAAAGCGGAAAAGATTAACACTCAGGTCTTCGTCATATGAACTGAAGATGATGCCCCCTTCACCAGCCGCCTCGTATGTGAGCGGTTCGCAAGCGTTGGCCTTGGTGGCGAAGTTCTGCCCGAAAGCCATGGCCGACCCATCTTCATCAAATTCAAGGTAGGCCGGTGCATATGGCAAATAGCCTTCAAGCAGGAATCCACTTTCAACGCGCCAAGCACCAACCAGGTCTTCAAGACCAGGTTCGATCGGATCTTCTACTCCGTTGGTATTGACCGGATCTGGACCGTTGGTATTGATAGGGTCTGGATTTGGATTTGGGTTGGGTATTGGGTCGGGATCGGTCTGCGGTTGTGGCTCGTTGAAGCTACAGGCGCCACAGACAAACAAGGTCGCCATCGTCGCCCCCATCATTCGAATAAGACTGTCTGGTTTGCAATTCATCGTTCTGTCCTCATATGCGGTGTCAGGTAAGTCTCAAGTACTTCCGTGAGGCCCCCACGGCCTCTGAACCGGTGATGCGACGAAACCGTAAATCGATTCACGCTTTTTCTTGATGGATTTGGAATCTATACTGAGGACTTGGAAACGGGCGGATGCCACCAACATGAATGAACAAGACCGAACAACCATTCAAAAGGCAATCGATGGCGATACCAAAGCGATCTCCGAATTGCTCGGTCGCCACGGTCCCACAGTCGAGCGGACCCTTCGCATCGGAGCCACCTGGCAGTCAATGATCGAACCGGCTGACGTAATGCAGGTGACGTACCTTGAAGCGTTTCTGCGAATTAAGACCTTCGATCTCGAACGGGCATCGTCATTTGAGGCGTGGTTGCGCCGCATTGCCGAAAACAATCTCCGCGATGCCATCAAAGGCCTCAGCCGCAAGAAGCAACCCCAGCCACGAGACCGCATCAAGCCCGGAGGATACGAGGATTCACTCGTTGGGCTTTACGAGATGTTTAGCGCCTCGATTTCTACGCCAAGTCAGAAGGTGGGGCGATCCGAACTCTGCAAGGTGGTTGAGGCGGCGATTGATGCCCTTCCCGAGAGGTATGCCAAAGTGATTCGTCTTTATGACCTTGAGGGGCGTCCGATTGAAGAGGTTGCAGCAGAATTGGAGCGGTCAACCGGAGCGGTTCATATGCTTCGGGCCCGCGCCCAGGACCGCCTCCGCGAGATTCTCGGGGCCCCGTCCATTTTTTTTGGCACAAATCCGTGAATCCCATCAGCCATCTGTCGCATACCGGGTTGGGGGCGAGCAAATCCTTTTCTAAGAGGCGTTAAGATGATGGAGCCGCGATAGTGGGTGCCTTCTGAGTTGAATGGTCATGAATGATCAAGCCCGTGACAATGTGCCGACGGCTGCGAACTCCTCGGAGACTCCGGTCGATGAGCACCTGAGTTGGATCGATGCCGCGTGCCGAGAGGTTCAGGCCGCAGGCGGAAAGGCGTCTTCGGGTTTGGGTTCACACGAGCCCAACGTTTCGACAGACGATCGAATAGCGGCTGCGCTTTCGCGGGCACTGCCGAGTTATACGATCCAGGGGGAATGTCAGCGCGGTGGGCAGGGTGTTGTTTTTCGTGCAGTTCAAAACGCGACAGATCGTCACGTCGCAATTAAGGTTCTTCACGAAACGTCCTCCGTCAAGGCTCGCGATCGGGCGCGATTCGAACGCGAAGTGAAGATTCTCGGTCAACTTCGCCACCCCAACATCGTCAAGATTCTCGACACCGGCTCGACCGAAGGCCGCTTCTTCTACATCATGGATTACATCGACGGGATGCCGCTCGACGACTACGTCCTCAAGAACAACGTATCCATCCACGATGCACTGATCCTCTTCGAAAAAGTTTGCCACGCTGTGAATGTCGCCCACTTGCGCGGGATCATCCATCGCGATATCAAACCGAGCAACATTCGCGTCGATCATTCCGGCGAGCCGCATGTCATGGACTTTGGATTGGCCAAGGTTGATGAATTCGACGCCATTGCCGATCCGCGCACCGAAGTGCAAACCGTCAGTGGTCAGTTCGTGGGCACCTTACCGTGGGCCAGCCCGGAACAACTGGAAGGCTCGACCGAAGATCTGGACATTCGCACCGATGTCTACTCGCTGGGCATCGTCCTGTATCAAATTCTCGCGCGCTCGTTTCCGTACGAAGTTGGCGGAAGCATGCGAAAGACCCTTGAGAATATTTGTCATATCGACCCGGAAAAACCCAGCTCGATCAATCCCAACATTGACGACGAAGTGGATTGCATTGTGCTCAAAGCGCTGCGCAAGCGTCGTGAGGATCGCTATCAAAGCGCCGGCAATTTGGCTAGAGAAATTCACCGTTGCCTCGTGGGCGAACCCATTGAAGCAAAACGCGACAACGGTTGGTATGTGCTGCGCAAAACCATCCGTCGTCATCGTGGCAAGGCCATTATCGCCGGCTTGGCCGTCGTGCTTATTGTGCATTCGTTGATCGCGATGACGATTCTCTTTCGACAGGAATCTCGCCTCCGAGCCGATGCAGAGAAGGCCCGCGATCAGGCCAGACAAGCAAGCGACGAAGCCAGGCAAGCGAGCGATGAGGCCAAGCGGCAAGAGCGCATCGCCCAAGAGGTCAACGCATTCCTCAACTTCGGCGTGCTGGCGTCAGCCCGTCCGGACCAAATGGGCAAGGACGTTACTGTTCACGAAGCGCTGACTGCTGCGTCGGCTGACATTGAAGAGTATTTCCCCGGCGAACCAGAAATGCAGGCCCGCATCCGGTTCGTGGTGGGCAATACGTTCTACGAGCTTGGTGATATAGACGAAGCCGTAAAAAACCTACAGCGCTCGCTTGAGCAATTTCGCGAAACGCTCGGTCCGGATGATCCTGAAACGCTGCATGCGATGAATGATCTGGCGCGTGTTTATGATAGCACGGGAAAGTATGAGGAAGCACTTCGACTGTTTGAGGAATGTCTAGAAAGACGCAATCGTGTGCTGGGCGAAGATCATGCCGACACTGTCACCTCAATAGTCAATCTCGGGTGGGCCAACTACAAGTTGGGCAACGGACAAGAAGCCGAAGACTTGAGTCGGCAAGCTGTTGAAGGTTGGAGTCGTGTGTCGGGCGACCATGAGCAAGAAACCCGCCAGGCCGTGAACATCTTGGCTGCGATCCTGATGGAACGAAACAAGCACGCCGAAGCCGAACCGTTACTTCTGGATAATTACGAGTGGTCTCGCAAGAACTTGGGCGAAGATCACCCCGGTACGCTCATATCAATGGGAAATCTCGCTTCGGTCTATAAGGATATGGAGCGATACAATGAAGCGGAGTCGTTGTACCGCCGCGCCCTTGATGCACGCAAGCGGGTGCTGGGAATCAAACACCCCGACACAATCCTCAGCATGAATAACCTGGCCGTCTTGCATTCCAATCGAGGTCAATATGAGCAAGCAGCCGCCGTGTTGGAAGAAGCGCTCAATGCAGGACGAGAGGCGAATGGTAACGACCACCCCATGGTGATCAGCGTTACCAGCAATCTGGGCAAAGCGTATCATCGCCTACAGCGATTTGAAGAAGCGATCACGATGCAGGAGAGTGCATTGGAAAGTGCGCGGCGAACGCTTCCGGAAAACCATTCCAACATTGGCCTGTACATGACGCGCGCAGCAGCCACCCTGAGCGAGTTGGCACAAACGGACCGCGCAGAGACGATGCTGGACGACGCCTACGATCTATTGCTCCAAAGCGTAGGCCCCTCCGATCCGCTGACGATCAACGTGATCGAATTCGCAATCAAACACTACGAATCTCGCGGGATGACGACCGAAGTCGAAGTTTGGAACCGGCGAATGGCAGAAGGAAATTGATCGGCTGAACCCAATTGTCCTGGATGCATGAATTAGTTGAGAGGCTTGGTCCAGCTAGAAGTGATGCAAAAAGTAATTGCGTTCTTTGGCGTTTTTGTGATTGTGGTCTTGAGAAATTTCGATCCGTCGTAACTGTACTTTCGCAATTCCCCCTCGCGTTCAGATACCACAAAAATGCTATCGCGCCCCTTGCCGTCGAAATCGTGCAGAGTCGCCGCATGCTCAATGCCGCTGGAATTGCGATCAATGAGTTTGCGCTCCCACTTCCCGCCATCCGCCTGTTGAAGCCACCAGATTCCTGACTTCATGGCCGTCGCGATGATGTCGGTGCGGCCGTCACCGTCAATATCACCTTTGCAAAGCACCCGGCACATCTGGTCGGGAATTGTTGCGAGTGTTTCAGCTGCGAATTCACCCTCAACGGCTCGAAACAGAACGATTTGAATCGGTTCAACAACTTCTGTTTTTCCGCCCAGGATTTCGGTGCGGGCTTCGATGGCAGCGACGAGTTCGTCCTTGCCGTCTTGATCGACGTCGACAGCTAGAATCTCTTTGCAATGCGTTGTCTTGAGATCGGCAATCGTTCGTTTGAAGACCTTCGTGCCTTCGAATTGATACTGTACGATGCGACCCGGTTGAGATGCCAGCGTGGCTTGATTCGGTTGCGACGGTGTTGCGAAAATCTCGAGTTGGCCATCTCCGTCGGTGTCGCCCAATTCAATTTCGTGAACGAACGTGCGAGGGGCGCGATCGATTTCCTGAGCGTTCCACTGCTCGCCAATGCGACTGAGCACCGCAACCACGCCTTGATCGTGCGTTCCAATGGCGATGGCATCCTTGCCGTTGCCGTGAACATCACCGATCTCAAAATCCCGCAGTCGATCTTGCCTGCCGCCGAATTTCGGGTTCCACAGTACTTCGCACGTCCAATCAGGCCCTGCTTTCGACCACGCACATAAACGCGGTTGCGAGCCTGCGATGGTGACGAGTCTGCCATCGAAGGGTAAATCGTCAACGAATTGTGCTTTGTGAAACACATGGCTGTGCGCATCGGTTAGTTGTGACTCGACCCAGGTTCCGTTGATGCGTTGCAACACGGTTATCAATGCGGGGCCAGGTACGGGCATGCTCGCTTTGGTATTGTCTTCCGGCATTTCAAATTGCGCCTTGGCCAGCACAAGAGTTGGCACTGCCGTTGTTGGCGACAAGTTCACTTGGGAAAGAATCTCGGGCGTTTCGGGCGCGGAAGGTGTCTCAGTTTTCTTGCAACCGGCGCAGAACATTGCTGCACCAAAAACTGCCATGCATGCGAGTTTTCGATGAATTGTGAGAGGCTTTGATGGTATCATTGATACGAATGATACAGTGGATTGCAACAGGAATCGCCTTTTTTTAGTGGTGACCGCATGCGACGGTTAGGTTTCAACATGCCCCAAGAGGTGTATCGCTTAAGTGGAGACTCCGCTCGATGGCTTTGACTGTGGGAAGACTGGAGGCCGGCACCGTTCTTGCCTTGGCATGCATCTTGTCGATGTTTGGCTGCGCAGAGGATTCGGACAGCAAAGTTGCCACTGTCGATTCAAAAAATACGAACATTCTATTGATAACACTGGATACGACTCGGGCGGATGCGTTGGGTTGCTACGGTAATCCGGACGCCAAAACACCGACGCTCGATGATCTGGCACGCAGCGGACGGATGTTTTCCCGATGCACAACCAGCACATCGATGACCCTTCCCGCCCACGCAACCATCATGACGGGCACGTGGCCGTTCGTTCACGGTGTTCGCCGAAACGCCGAAGGACGCCTGTCACAGGTTAACGACACGCTCGCGGAATCACTGCAGAAAGAGGGTTTCAAGACCGGGGCCAGCGTCGGTTCGTTTGTGCTTGGTGCGATGTTTGGACTCAACCAAGGCTTCGATGCATACGCCGATGTGTCTTACGGTGCCAGTGCGATCGCCATTCACGCGGAACGACCGGCGGCTGCGGTCACCAACGATGCACTGGCCATGCTGGAGGCAGCGGGAGATGCCCCTTTTTTTCAATGGGTCCATTACTACGACGCCCATTACCCGTATCTTTCGGACACGGAGTCGAGCCAGAATCCGCGTCGGGCGTACCAACGTGAGTTGGAGATCATTGATGCAGAGATTGGGCGATTAATCGGGAAGTTGAAAGAGAGTGAGCGGTTGGCAAAAACGTTGATTGTTGTGGTTGGCGACCATGGTGAAGCGTTCATGGAACATGGCGAAGTTCAGCATGGATACTTCACGTATGAGACGACGCTTCACGTACCGCTGATTTTTTCGATGCCGGGTACGATTCCGAGCGGGGCTGCGGTTCCTGACAGAGTGCGTACGATCGATATTTTGCCGACGGTTTGCGACCTTGTGGGCGTTGATGCGCCCTCACGCTCTCAAGGGACATCGCTGGCCAACGTGCTTGGGGGCAAGCAAAAAACGATTGGTTCATCGCTTCCTGCCTACGGTGAATCGGTTGAAGCCAACGCCCAATTGGGGCTGTCGATTGTGCGCAGCGTGCATTTGGATCATTGGAAGTACATCCATGCGCCCGTTGCGGAACTTTATGATTTAAGCGCTGACCCAAACGAGTTGAAGAATCTGGCCAAAGATGAGCCAAATCGATTGGTCGAGATGCGCGAGTTGCTTCGCGGTTTGATTGCGGAGTCACCAGAGACCGTCGCGCGCGAAGATGTCAATTTGGATCGTACGGAAATCGGAATGTTGCAGTCGCTCGGTTATGTTGGCGGTGCTGATTCGGTTGAGAACGATGCGGTGCAAGAGTTGGATCGCTTTGATCCCGTCGGTGACGACCCGAAGAATTACGTGGACGTATTTCGCAAGTACAGTGAAGCGCACTGGGCGATGGTCAATCGCAAGCCGGAATTCGCAATCAAAGCCCTGCATGAAGTGCTGGCCAAAGTACCCGATGCCGTCCGCATCCGAACCGATCTTGCGTTTTCGCTTCAGCAACTCGGGAAGTTCACCGAAGCCGCTTCAGAATTCACGTCCGCAATTGCCCAAGATGCGGAGGATCCTTACCCGCGCCGATTATATGGCGGACTGTTGATGCAAATGCGGCGTTGGCCGGAAGCGGCGGAGCATCTGACCGTGGCCGTCGCAGAGCAACCCGACGATTTGGAAGCGTGGTACAACCTCGGTGTCGCCGCCGGTTCGATGAAGCAATACGCAAAAGCGGAACGTTGCTTTCTGCGTGCGCTGGAGATCGACGGGCGTCATGTCAGTTCGCTGCATGCATTGGGTTCAGCACTGATGCATCAAAAGAAGTTCGACGACGCCCGCAAGCAGTTTGAAACGGTCCTGCAACTCGCCCCAAACCATCCCCAAGCGCGCGCCGATTTGGCGAAGGTCAAAGCAATGCAGAACGACTAAGCCACCAAACCACGCCTACCGTGATGAAAGCGGACTGTTCCCGCCGCGATACACCAAGTACAGAATCGCAATGCTTACAATCAGTATGATTCCCGAAACCATTGCGGCACTAAATTGCAGGAACAGCAATTGCCCGATCAAAAACATCATGCAGAACAAACCAACGGCGGAAGCCATCCATCCGATGATTGGACGGATCAGGTCTTTGTCCGTGACGATGTCCGGATTGCGTCTTGAAAACGGTTTCCAGAACGGACCTGGCGGCCGAGCCTTTATATAGAACCGATCAAGCGTTTCGGTCGAGGGCGGGCTGACCAAAAGCGTGACGGTTATCCAAACCGGAGTGCAAATGATCGCCGTCAAGAGAATGCGAAACGGACCTGACCATCCGTATCCAAACTGCTCGCTGATTTTTGGAAGCGCCGCAGTCACCACCACCGACGCAATCATTGCAGATATTTCCGACCAAGCGCTCACTCGCCACCAAAACCACCGAACCATCAAAACCATTCCCAAACCGGCTTGGATGTTGAACAATACCTCCCACGCTTTGGAGATGCTGTTCATGAACGCCGCAATGGTGATCGCCAGTGCCGCAAATCCGAGCGTCGACCAACGCGAGATCGCCACGCACTGTTTTTGCGTAGCTGATTTGTTGAGGAATCGACGGTAGATGTCGTTTACGAAGTATGACGAATTCCAGTTTAGGTGCGTGTCCACGGTTGACATGAATGCAGCCAACAGCGAGGCGATCATCAGACCCCTCACGCCAGACGGCAGTAGCTTCATCATCAGTTGCGGATAGTTTGCTTCAGGGTCTTTGCTCTCCGGAAAGTGAATCAATGCCACCAGCGCCACAAGAATCCACGGCCAAATGCGAAGGACGAAGTGACCGATGTTGTACCAGACAACAGCCAGTATTGAATCGCGTTCCGACCGCGTACTGAAAATTCTTTGCGTACCGATACCGCCGCTGCAATCTCCCCACCAGTTCACCGCTAAGAAAATGAGAATTGCGAAATATCCGGTTCCTTCTGCCCCGACCCAGAGCGGTTGATGTTGCTGCGAATCGCTGGTTGAAAAAACACTCAAGAAGGAGCTGAGTTGTTCGGGACCAAATCGTTCAGCCAAGCCTTCCTGCAAACCGGAAAGCCCGCCTACCGAATCCACTGCGTACCCTGCGAAGATCATCGACGCGACGATCGCAACGGTAAACTGAATTAGGTCCGTGACCACAATTCCCCAGAAACCCGACAACACGGTGTATACGGTCGCCACCAGAAACAATCCGACCAGCACGATCCATTTCCAGAGATCGAGTGACTCTGCCGACATGCCCAAGGACGCGGCGACGGTTTGTTCAAGTGAAGCAACCCACACAGGTTCACCGATGGCCACATCGACGATCTTCTGCATCGCGAGCATGACCCAAGCCAACGTGCCGGTGCTGAATATCAGGGAGACGTAGAGGGCTTTGAATCCGCGCAAGAATGCACCGGGTTTTCCGCCATAGCGCATTTCGATGAATTCGGCGTCGGTAAGCAACCCGGTTCGCCGCCACAACTTAGCGAAAAAAGCGACCGCCAACGTCCAGGCAATAATCTGACTCCACCACATCCAGTTACCGCTGATGCCGCCTTTCGAAACAAGACCGCTGATTGCGAGTGGTGTGTCGGCTGCGAATGATGTCGCAATGAGTGATGTGCCGGCGATCCACCAGGGTAGTTTGCGACCGGCTACGAAGAAGTCGTCTACGCTGCCGCTTGCTCGGCGGACGAACAGCAGCCCGACGATCGAAACGAGGACGATGTAACCACCGACGATGGACCAGTCGAGTACGCTCACGGATTAACGCAGGCAGGAATCAGGGATGGGGCCAGTGATGCCTGACCCGGTGAAACATTGCATGAAAATGCCGAAGTCACGGAGGGTTACCTTTCCGTCAAGATCAAAGTCCGCATCGCGAGCCAATCCCGTCGCGCTTGAGTCGGGTCCATCGAGAAACAACCCGAACAAGAAGTAGTCGATCGCAGCATCGACGTCCATGTCGGCATCGAAGTCGGCGATGTTGCGGACGCTCGGCTCGTTTCCGATGTAGCCGTCATAATGAAACACGCTGAAACCCGCAAGCGCCGAAAGTTCCGCAGCACTCAGCAGCGAATGAAAACCGTCCAGCGATTTGGTCATCGCAGAAAACGGGGTCGGCGTGAAGTTGTCCGCATACGTGTTGATGGGCACTTCGGGTGGGGTTGGTTGCAAATCGGCACCCAAGATCAGTTTGCGACCATGGGCAGCGGCTAAGTTGAGTTCGACATCGGTCCAACCGACCAAACCGGATGGCGAATCGATGTAACTCATCAAGACGACGCTGTCGGTCGAATCGAGCACGTGTTCGAGGAATTGCTGCGTGACACCATCGTAAAGCATCGCCGAAGGCAACATGCCTGAAACGTCGAAATGAGCGGATAG